>CAYLJQ010000632.1:0-4338 GCA_964383955.1 uncultured Heliomicrobium sp.
CGAAGCGCAGGACGGTGGCGGAACCAATAACGCCAACTTTTCCACGTCACAAACAGACGGATCAACCGGGCGAATGCAGATGTATTTGTGGAATGGAACGCCGCAGCGCGACGGTGATTTTGACCAGGGAGTCATCATTCACGAACTGACGCACGGATTGAGCATTCGGCTGGTTCGCAGTCTGAATGGATTTCAGCAAATGGGCGAAGGCTGGTCTGATTATTTCGGCATCGTGTTGCTGGCTTCGGCGATGGACAATCTGGATGGCAGTTACGCGGTTGGGCAATTTGCCACGGGCAATTACACGCGCGGCATTCGCCGGTTTCCGTACAGCACCAACGCTTCCGTCTATCCGCTGAATTACAGCGATATTGCGGACAGCGTGGCTCCGCACGGCGTGGGAGAAATCTGGTGCAACACCTTGCTGGATGTGCGCGCGCAGTTGATTCGCAAGTTGGGCTTTACGGAAGGACAGCGGCAAAGCATTCAACTGGTGGTTGATGGGATGAAACTGTCTTCGCCAGCGCCTTCGTTTGTGGATTCGCGCAATTCGATTCTGGCGGCGGACAGAATCAACAATGGCGGCGTAAACCAGTGCGCAATGTGGACTGCATTTGCCAAACATGGCTTGGGATATTCCGCCGCGACGATTGGCACAGTGGATCGCGCGCCGGTTCAGGCCTTTGACGTGCCGCCGTTTTGCAGCAATCTGGGCATCGTTCAGTTCGATCAGAAAGCTTACCTGCTGGGCGAAACGGTGCGCTTTTCGCTGGGCGACCGCAACGCCACCGGAACCATTCGCGCCAAAGTTCGAAGCTCCGTCACGGGCGATGAAGAAATGGTGACGATGGCAGCGGATGCCGTGGCCCTGGGAGGTTTCAATTCCAGTCTGCGCGTTGTGACTGGTGCGGCAACGCCCGGCGATGGGCAGTTGCAAGCTTCGCTGGCGGCGCGTGACAAAATCACGATCACCTACGACGACGCAGACAACGGCAATGGCGCGACGGCTCAAGTCATCGCGCAAGCCGATGTTGCAGGGGAAAAAATCGTTTTTGACGATTCTGTTGAAGCGGGAAACATCGGGTGGAGCGTCAGCGGAGTTCCGTCAACCGCCTGGGGAATTTCGGAAACGCTTGGGGCTTCCGGGTCGCGTTCGTGGTCGGATAGCCCAACTGGAAATTACGCGGGCGGAACAAATGCTTCGCTGGTTTCGCCGCTGATAGATTTGTCCCGCGCGCTGGGCGTGACACTGACGTTCGCGCATCGGTACTCGTTCGCAGGCGGTGGAACGGATTTCGGCAATGTCGAATTTTCAACCAACGACGGCGCAAGCTGGAATCGCGCGACGGCTTTTACTGGCACTCAATCATCGTTCATCCAATCTGTTTTGAAGCTGGATGTTTTGGCTGGACAGCCGCGCGTCAGAATCCGATTTCGTCTGAGCACGGTTTCGGTTGCTGATGGCTGGACAATTGATGACATTCGCATTGTCGCCCGCGCTTCCGATCCCACATTTATTCCGCCAGCAAATCAGCTTGCACCTGCAATCACTGGCTTGACGCCTGCATTCGGTTCGCCAGGCGGCGGCACAACCGTGACCATCAGCGGATTGAACTTTACGGAAGACGGCGACGTCAAAGTTTTCTTCAACAACACGGCCGCGGTAAATGTTCGCGCTTTGGGCAGCACGGCTGTCGCGGTCAACACGCCGCCGCAATCAGCGGGCCGGGCCAGCGTTCGCGTCGAAACACGGTACGGTTCGGTCACGTTGCTCAACGCCTTTACTTACTATGTGACAGGTTCGACCGCTGGCGCGCCGGACGTAAATGGGATTTTTCCGGCTTCCGGTTCGATCAAAGGTGGAACTGTCATAACCGTCAACGGTTCGAACTTTTCGCCGGAAACAACTGTGTTGTTTGGCGCATTGACGGGAACACGAACGTTCATCAACGCCAGCACATTGCGCGTGACCGTTCCGGCGGCAACTGCGCCCGGAGCGGTTGACTTGACCGTCAGAAACTCTACGACAGAGGAAAAGAAGCTGACAGGAGGGTTTACTTACACGGCGCTGACTCCGCCGACTGTTTCCGTGCTTTCTCCCGCAGGCGGCGAGAAGTTTTTTATCGGAACCGTTGCCACCCTGCGCTGGCAATCGGCGGACAATCGCAAAGTCGCCCGGCATCGTATTGGGCTTTACCGCAGCACTGGTTCTACGCCGCAACTGATTACAAACATCGCGGATTTGGGCGGCGAATCGAAATCGTTTAACTGGACGATTCCGGCAAATGCTGTGACTGTTAACGGACGGTTGCGTGTGCTGGCGATAGATGACGAAGGCGCTGAAACGGAAGTGTTTTCCAGCAGCGATTTCACCATCGAAAGCCGCTGGCAAACTCAAACGCCGCTGCCATCCGGCATCAATCGTTTGGCTGCGGCTAGTGACAGCAAATACCTCTATCAAATTGGCGGACGTTTGAATACGGGCAACGGCACCGCACTGACAAATGTTAGCCGCTTTGATCCGGCAGCGGCTTCGCCAGACTGGGAAGCTGTTTCGCCGCTGCCTGCACCGATCAATTCCGGCAGGGCAGTGACGATCAACGGAAAGATTTATGTTCCTGGTGGCATTACGCCAGCGGTGGAAATTGATCGGGGCCAGTTTGTTTATGACATCGCTGCAAACAGTTGGAGCAGATTGGCCGTTCCACCTGTCGCAGTGCATGCGTATGCCTTGGCATCTGATCCGGCAAATAATCGTTACTTTATGACGGGCGGCAGCGATCTGGTGGATGGTGTCGTCAATGCACAAATGTACAACGTTCAAACCAATCAGTGGACGATTTTGCCTCCGATGAACACTGCGCGGTTCGCACACGAATCGGCGTTTGTAGGCGGCAAGTTGTACGTGGTTGGCGGTTCCGGCGGAAGCGCCAATGGCGAGGTTTTTAACTTCACCACCCAAAGCTGGTCGGCGATTGCGCCGATGCCGCGCGCTCACGTTTACGGAACCAGCGCAATTGCCCAGGATTCCAATGGGAAATTGTTTTGGCTGATTATCGGCGGCGAAGACAACAACGGATTGTTGACTTCGATTGTGGATATTTATGATTTTGCCGCCGACCGATGGTTGTCGCCTGATGCTTCTGTCAATTTGCCTGTGGCGCGTTCGCGGCCTGGCAGCGCCATTTTGAACGGCTGGGTTTACACCGTAGGCGGAAACACCGGCTCAACCGGAGCAACCACCACTTCAGTCAACGAACGGTTCAAGGTGGACGGATTTTCCATCATCACGCCGAACCAGCCGCCACTGGTCATCGTGCCGGTGACCCAGCAAATTGCCTTGCCTGGGCGCGAGCTGGCCTTTGTCGTTTCGGCGCAGGATTTGGGTTCGGAAGTGCCAGTCGCAATTACTGCGGAAGGATTGCCAGCCGGGGCAAATTTCACCGTCGCCAACGACACGAACAACAGCGCAAAAGGCACGTTTCGCTGGACGCCGGCGGCTGCGGATATTGGCCGCAATATTACAGTCAGTTTCACGGCTGGCGATGGAACTTTGACGGACATCAAGATTGTGCAAATCAGCGTTGTTCAAGCAACGCCGTTGACGGCGGTCGGAGCGGCTGATTTCAAACAGGGGCCGTTGGCCGTAGATTCACTGGCTGCGGCATTCGGCGTGAATCTGGCTTCGCGCATCGAAATTGCGCAATCCGTTCCACTGCCAAAGGGGTTGGCTGACACCATGTTGACCGTCAACGGCATTCCCGCGCCATTGATTTTTGTTTCGCCTACGCAAATCAATTTTGTGGTTCCGGCAGGTGTTGATCCTGGATCAGCGACGATCATTGTCAGCAATCCAATGGGAAGTTATGCGCTGGGCAACATTCAAATCGTTGCTGCTGCGCCAGCGATCTTCACAGCGAATGCTTCGGGGACGGGCGCTGCCGCTGCGCAGGCGACGGCGGATGGCGTCAATTTTCAGTTAGCTCCATTCGATGTTGTGGCGAATGGCCGCGCGAACATTCTGGTGCTGTATGCCACTGGATTGCGCAACGCTCCAGCCGCCAATCCGAACGACGGAAATGGAGTTGCGGAATCGGTGACGGTCACGATTGATGGCCGCCCGGCCAATGTGCAATACGCGGGCCCGCAAGGCAGCTTCGCCGGTTTGGATCAAATCAACGTTGAATTTCCGGCAGCGCTGGCCGGACAAGGCACGCGCACGGTTGAGGTTGTCGTCACGGTTGGCGGCGTGGCGGCAAATCGAGTAACAATTCAGATCAAGTGATGACCAATTTGGGACAGAGAGAGGGAGTGATAGAAGGACAAAGGGAAGGAGAA
>CAYLJQ010000633.1:0-4328 GCA_964383955.1 uncultured Heliomicrobium sp.
GTATTTTCTCCGACTGGAAATGCTGCTACAGAATGAAGGCGCGAGGATCGAAACGGAATCATTGCGGAGAAGCTAAAACGTCCTCATTGCCTCAAACCATCTGAAAGGCTAATTTTTCGATCTTCTATGGGGACTTGGTTCTCCATTCCCCAAACAAAACTCCTAGCTGCTTGCGACAGTGATCTTTTCCCATTGCGGCAACTGGTAACTTTGAAAGAATTCTTTCCGATGCCAGATCAAAAAAACGAGCGTCAACCACAGCGGGCAGCTTTTCAACAAGCCAATTCCGATCAGCTCCGGGATTGTATCGAAGCTGAATTGTGAATTGAGAATATTGACCACAATGATGTTTTGCATCAGCGAAGTGACGAAAATAGCGGCCAATAGAACCAGCGCATTGAAGCTAAGACTTCGAGCCACTGTAACCAGATAAATGAGGGGTAGAAAAAGAGCGGTCAGGTAATGCTCCCAAACCGTTTGCGAAATCATCAAACAAAAAGTGACGGCCATCAGGAAATCAAAATGATGCCGCGCAGCACCTGACCAAGGTTGTTTCCGGCTTAGCCAGTACAACCAACCGAACAACAGGATCATAAGCAATTTGATCAGCATCACTGGAACAGCCAATACGCGAAAGTCCATCGGAGGAACCGCCAGCAATCTCAGATTTTCCGCTTCCACGTATAACGAACTGTTGTAAAGCCAGGGATAAGCGTTCTTAATACCTTGCACCATCACCTGCAGAAATTCCGCGTGAATGTCCCACCCCAACAACAGAATCGAAACCAATCCGACGGCCAGCGCGGTGAGCGCCAATGAGCGCAGAAACTTCCAACCCGAAACCAGGCCCAGCGGCAAAAGCATAAAAACAAATCCAGGTTTGATCAGCAGCGCCAGAAACAGGCAATTGGCTGAAATCGCGGTTCGTCCCTTTGTGTGATAGAGCAGCGCGACTGTCAGCAGGAAAAAGACCGTCGGCATGCTCTGGCCACCGATTCTGTAAATTGCCCAAAACGGCTGAAATAAGAGAATTGCTCCGGCAAAAAGCACGCGATATCGCCACTGCGCTTCCGGCGAAGGTTCTATAAAGCGGCGGTTTCGGCGATACAGCAGCCACAAAGCCAGAACATAAGCCACCGTGTTTTGAAACTTGAACAGTAACAACGCAGCTTCGGGCGAAAAGAAGCTCAAGGGAGCGTAAAAGAACGCTGAAATTGGCGCTCCCCAAAATGGCATTGCGCCCTGAGGCTTGGCTCCGGCGATCAAAGTTTCTGGTTTGTAAATATCGGCGATTTGCAACGCAGCCGCGCGGCGTCCTGTGTCGTAAAAGTTGGCAAAGTCCCAGCCCAGACCTGCGGGAACCACAATTCCCGTGATCGCCGCAAGTGCGATGATGGATAAAAGCAAATAGGTTAATCGCCGATACCCTCCACCTGATTCGTTCCCCTGAATCATCCTGTGGTCGAATGCCTGCAAATAGCTTGCTCTGACAGCCATGGTAAGTGTCTCCGCGAATTGGCATAGGGGGGGATATTTTTTTCATTGAGGTTATTGCCAGACTACTGTTGGCCAACTGATTCCCGTTGACCAAGCAAGGTTTGTGCGGAGATTGGGCCTTCTACAATTTGAAAGCCTGCATTCGTCAGGGAAGGACCGTTGACGATCCAAACCGGACGGTCGAGATAAGCCTGAAGCACTTGGGAACGCACATCCGGATTTTTATCCCAGGCATAAACCGGCGCTTCGGCTTGCAGATCAATCGGGTTGTAAATTGCCGCCGAAGAAAAATCAGGAAATTGCTCGCCGCGAATCAGAATCAGGCTTTTGCCGAAGTTGTGTTCTTTAGCCAGCCGCAAAACATCCGGGCGCATTCGCAAGTAATGATGGTATTTGTCAATCGCTCGCCACGGCATGAAGTTGACCAGCGCCATCGCGCTTAACAATAAAACACCGGCCAGGACTCTTGTTCTGGGTAAATGCGGCTGATGCGTGTTGTGCGCCATTCGATTGACTAGCGCTTGCAGGCCACGAACCGACAGCACAACACAAGGCACGATCATCAAGTACCAATAACGCGCTGCGAAATCGGGCCCGCCGCTAAACCAGTAAAAGAAATGCGCGGTGAAAATTCCGGCCATCAGCGCCGCCATCAGTAAATCACCTTTGTGAATCTTCCCCTGGAACTTCAGCGAAACGCAGAACAGGGCAATCAGAATCAGCGAGCCTATGCTCCAACCAAAAAGCTCTGTGTTGATGACGGTGATGTTCAGGTTGGAATTGATGATGCCTTCCAGCGGACTGTGCCCCGGATACGGATCAAGCGCCCAGCCTGCGCCGCGATCCGGCCCAAAGCCCATCGCGTTGCTGTTCAAACCTAAATACTTGTCCGCCCAGGCCATAATCGGAAATCTGGTGGGGCTGCCGGTCAGCAAGAAGTTGTAGTAAAGAATCGTCGCTCCGACAGCGGCGCATCCCACGCACCAAGCCAGCAAGCCCGTAAATTTGAATCGCTTGCCGCCAATGCCCAGGGCCGAAAGTCCCAATGGCACAGCGATGGTTGCAGCCACAACAGCGCCTTCCAGCGGTCGAATCATTCCGACCATCCCCGTGGCTGCACCGCTCAATACAGCCCAAAGCAAGCTGTTCCCTTTTCTTGCCCAAACCGCCGCCAGCGCGGCTGCCAGTGCAAAGGCCAACGAAGCGGAATGAGTCATAAAACTCATGCCAACCAGTACATGCCAGGGCGACAGAACCAGCAACAACGCCGTCAAACGAGCCGTGCGGCGGTCGTACAATTCCTTGACCAGCAAAAAAGCCAGAAAGACACAAACACCCGCCAGAACAGGATTCACCAGCCATTCGATTTTCAGCGCGACGCCAATCGCCAACACCAGCGGCCAGCCAGCCGGAGGACTGGCAAACCAACGCGTCGCATCGTGGTCGAACAATCCAATATCAAAGGCTTCTTGCACAGGCGGCAATGGCATGGTCAGCACACCCGTCGCTAAATACCGGGCGTGGTACACATACGCGGCTTCATCGGGAATGTGTGGATGTCGCTGATAGGAAACAAGGCAAAGAAATGCGGACAGAACTGTTGTCGCAACTGCTGCCGTCAAAGCAAAGCGGTCAACCCGGCTGGCGTCGCCGCCTTCCCATCCTGTCATGCGCTCCACCTGCGAACGCCAGGAATTCAGCACATTTGCGGGAATGGACCACAGCGCCAGGATCAAAGTCAGCAGTTGTATGGTTTGAATAAACGCTGCCAGCGGCAGTTCCTGCAGGTAAAGCCCGACTTCGCGCGAAACCGTCGCCGTTGCGCTGATCAAAATCAGCGCGATGCCAGCCAGTTGCCAAAGTTTGAAATTTTGCCGGAGCCAGGATTTGAGAATTCCCCATCGTCCGCGCAAACCAACCAGCACCAATACGGTTTGAATCCCCAATAAAGCCAGGAGCCAGGGGGAACTGCTCAGCAAAATGCCCAACGGACGGTAATGCTGGTACCGCATGTGCTGACCGGCATCGACCATTTGCAAAGTGACGGCCTGACCGATCAATGCCAGCGAAGCCCAACCTGCCGCTACTCGCCAGGTTTTATCGAGCGCGTATCCCAACAGCCCCAATGCAATTGCTGCCGACATTGGCAAACAAACGCCACCGCGAATGAAGCCTTCGCCATCGCGGAACTGGGAAGCGGTCAGCGCCCAAATGGCCAAACTGACAGCAAAAACGCAGCAAATGAATTGCTGCGTTTTTACCAAAACTGAACTGCGCGAGGTTTGCCCGATCGTAGCAGCCGGGGTTGTTACGGGTGAGGAAATTTCGGATTCCATTACTTCTGCCGCAACCCAACCACCAGATTATAGATCGTGCCAATCACCCAACCGACGATGCCGCCGGTGAGCGCGCCGTACAACAATCCCAGAATGCTGCCGCCCCAGGTCACCGAATACCCAATGAAGTAATTGCCAAGCAGTGACAAATGCGGCCCGGCTCCCGGTCCGTCTTTAATCAGCAGCCAAACGGTCATCAGGAACAACAGCAATCCGCCCAAAACAGCACAAACAATTGCCAGCACCCCTGATTGAATCCGGATTACTTCCCGGCTGATCTCTTCTGTTCTTCTGTTTCCATCCATAGTTATGCTCTCAGTTGCCATATTTCACCTCAACAGAACTTAGTCCAGCACTTTCCTTTCTTCTTCTGCTTCGGCTCGCCGCTTCAGCAAATGTGCGTACGCTTTCATTCCCCAGTTTCTAAACGATGCGCCCACATATCCCAACGCAAAGCCGCCGATACTGCTTTCGACCAGGCCGATCACTGCGCCT
>CAYLJQ010000634.1:0-4326 GCA_964383955.1 uncultured Heliomicrobium sp.
GTTCGAAATTATGAAAATCGTCATTGATGCCACAGCCGCAATCAGCGGCGGCAAGCTCTATCTGGAAAAATTGTTGCCGCAGTTTGCCGGACTTGATTCGCATCACGAGTTCATTGTTTTGCATGCTGGCGATTTAGATCGGCTCGCCGATGCGATTGATGATCCGCGATTCCAGTTTTTACGCGCAGAAATTCCTTTTCTGAAGGACGGGCAATGGGCAGGCGCAAGCATTTTAAGAATGCTGTGGCGAAAATTTGTTTTGCCGCTCCACCTCAAACGGTTACAACCTGATTTACTCTTTTCAAATTCCGGCACGGTCCCTCTGGCAAAACCGGCAAAGACGCGAACCGTAATAGCGTTGCACAATTGCATGCCGCTCAATGCGGAATTGATAGATGAAGAGCGATCCTCAATGAAACGTTTGCGGCTGCAAATGCTGCGACGGCAGATGTGGCAAGTGCTCAGCGCTTGCGATGGCTCGATTGCTTTCAGCGATGACACGCGGCGGCGGATTCGGGAAAACTTCGGCGATTTGTTGCATACGCCAGCGGTGGTTCATCACGCGATTGACTGGGGCGAGGCAGAGCGGCAATCAGTTGTCAGCTTCGATGAATTGCAGCAACGCGGAATCAGGCAGCCATATCTGCTTTACGTTTCTCAGTTTCACCGTTACAAGAACGTGGTGCGATTGGCAAAGGCATTTGCGCCTGTCGCGACAAATCATCCACAGCTTCAATTGGCTTTGGTGGGAGCGGCGGCTGATGGCAGTTACTGGAACGAAGTCACTGAAACAATAGCGGCTTTGAGTTTGACTGAACGTGTTGTTCATTTGCCTGCGCTTTCCCGTGAACAATTGATCGCGTTGTATCGAGGCGCACTTGGGTTTGTGCAACCTTCGCTCGCGGAAACCTGTTCATTTCCTTTGTTGGAAGCTTTGGCGCTAGGAATTCCGGCGGCAGTTGCCAATTCAACCGCGATGCCGGAAATGGCTGGCGAAGCGGCAATTTACTTCGATCCTCAAAACGTCAACGAAATGGCAGAGGTGATGGAGCGGCTGGTGTGGGATGAAGACTTGCGAGGAGAGCTTCGCCGGAAGGCGATTGCACAGGCGGCGAAATTCACCTGGGAAGAAACCGCTCAGCAGACGTTGGCTGTCTTGGAACAAGTTGTAAATGGACGTTGATCTATGGAGACGGATTTCAAAAACACATTTGCCGGTCGCCGGGTATTGATTACCGGCGCGCTGGGATTCATCGGCTCAAATTTGGCGCGGCGACTGGCGGCGCTTGGGGCTGAGGTTCTGGCGGTGGACAGTTTGATTCCGGAATATGGCGGCAATCTGTTCAACATCGCTGGCCTGGAAGACCGTGTGCAGGTAAACATCTCAGACGTGCGGGACGCGCACAGCATGCGGTATCTGGTTCAAGGGCGGGATTTTCTGTTCAACCTGGCCGGACAAACCAGCCACATGGATTCGATGAACGATCCTGACGCCGACTTGGAAATCAATTGCCGCGCGCAGCTTTCGATCCTGGAAGCGTGTCGCAAATACAATCCGGGGATCAAAGTCGTCTTTGCGTCTACGCGGCAGCTTTACGGAAAGCCGGATTATTTGCCGGTGGATGAAAAGCACCTGCTTCGCCCGGTGGATGTAAACGGCATCAACAAAATGGCGGGCGAGTGGTATCACATTCTGTATAACAACGTTTACGGCATTCGTTCGTGCGCGCTCAGGCTGACGAACACCTACGGCCCGCGCATGCGGATCAAAGACGCCCGGCAAACATTTCTGGGCGTGTGGATTCGACTGGCGGTTGAAGGAAAACCGTTTGAAGTTTGGGAAGGGCATCAACTTCGCGATTTCACTTTTGTGGATGACGCTTCAGAAGCGTTTTTGCTGGCGGCTGCAAATGAAAGCTCAAATGGCGAGATTTTCAATTTGGGCGGGGAATCAGTTGTTAGCTTGAAAGAACTGGCTGACCTGGTTGTCCAGGTGAATGGCGGCGGCGAATATCTGACCCGCAGCTATCCGGCGGATCGTAAGCGCATTGATATTGGCGATTATTACGCGGATTTCGGGCGCATTCGCTCGGTGCTGGGCTGGCAGCCGCGAACCGCATTGCGCGAAGGATTGCGGCTAACGTTGGAATTTTACCGGGAGCATTTGACGAAATATTTGTGAGCAGGTGACAGGTTGCAGGGGTTAGGTTTCGTATGAATCTTACAGTTCCACAAAGTGATCCGAAGGCGAGTTATCTGGCGCATCAGCAAGAAATTGATGAAGCCATTCGGCAAACGCTTGATAGCGGCTGGTACATTTTGGGCAAACAGGTTGCGGCCTTTGAGCAGGAGTTTACAGCTTACATTGGCGTTGAGCATTGTGTTGGCGTAGCGAACGGAACGGATGCGATTGTGCTGGCTTTGCGTGCTTGCGGCGTTGGCGCAGGCGACGCGGTGATCACAGTTTCGCATACGGCCGTGGCGACAGTCGCGGCGATTGAGTTGGCCGGAGCAGAGCCGCTGCTGGTGGATATTGATCCCGCGACGTTTACGATCAGCGCGCAAGCCGTCGAAGACGCGATGACAACTTATCGTGGTTCGGCGAAGATCAAAGCGATAATCGCGGTTCATCTGTACGGACATCCGGCGGAGATGACGGCGATTATGGAACTGGCTCGGCGGTATGATTTACGCGTCATTGAAGATTGCGCTCAGGCTCATGGCGCAAAAATCGGAGAGCGGCGAGTTGGTTCCATTGGCGACATTGCGGCATTCAGTTTTTATCCAACGAAAAATCTTGGCGCGCTCGGCGATGGCGGAGCGGTGGTAACAAATGATGATGCGTTGGCAGAACGGCTGCGCTTGTTGCGGGAATACGGCTGGCGGGAACGTTACGTCAGCGAAATCGCCGGAATGAATTCGCGGCTGGATGAATTGCAGGCGGCTTTATTGCGCGTAAAGCTGAAGTACCTGGACGAAGAAAATGCCCGACGGCAACAGATTGCGAGAGCTTACGACGAAAGTCTGGCGGCGATTTCGTTGCAGTTGCCCAAAGTTTGCGGCAACGTTTCGCACGTTTATCATCAGTACGTAGTGCGAAGCGAAGACCGCGACGGTTTAAAAGAGGGTTTGCGGGCAAAGGGAATTGGCGCGCTGATTCATTATCCTGTGCCGGTTCATCAGCAACCGGCATATCGAACACGAACGAATGTGACTTTGCCGGAAACCGAATTGGCAGCGCAAGAAGTTTTGAGTTTGCCGATGTTTCCGCAATTGACCGGCGAGCAGGTTGAACTTGTTTGTCAGGCGATTATTGATCGAACGAGTTGAAGGGAGTTTTTATGAATTCATTGATTCAACGTCCGCGACGGTTGCGCCGCACGGCTGCAATTCGAGAAATGGTGCGTGAAACGCGGCTTGATCCCTCGAATTTGATATATCCGCTGTTTGCCTGTCCGGGCGAAGGCATTCGCAAAGAAATTAAATCCATGCCCGGTGTGTTCAATCTGTCGGTGGATGAATTGGTCAAAGAGTGTGAAGCCGCTCGGGCGTTAGGCGTGCAATCCATCATCGTTTTTGGTTTGCCGGAGCAAAAAGACGAACAGGGAAGCGATGCCTTTGCCGAAGACGGAATCACGCAGCGGGCGATTCGCGCCGTCAAACGCGAAGTCAAAGATTTGGTTGTGCTGGCCGACACCTGTTTGTGCGAATACACATCGCACGGGCATTGCGGAACGATTGAAAATAACGATGTGGCGAACGATCCCACGCTGGAAACTCTGGCCCGGACAGCCGTTAGTCAGGCGGAAGCCGGAGCCGACATCATTGCGCCTTCGGGAATGATGGATGGAATGGTTGCGGCAATTCGCGGCGGACTGGACGCGGCTGGTTTCAGTCAAATTCCAATTTTGTCTTACGCGGTGAAATACGCTTCAGCGTTTTACGGACCGTTTCGCGAAGCCGCCGACAGCGCGCCGCAATTTGGTGATCGGCGCAGCTATCAAATGGATCCGCCGAATGTCCGCGAAGCCTTGCGCGAAGCCGAACTTGATGTAGAACAAGGCGCGGATATGTTGATGGTCAAACCCGCGTTGGCTTATTTGGACGTGATCAAAGCCGTGCGCGAACGATTCAATTTGCCGTTGGCGGCTTATCAGGTGTCGGGCGAGTACGCCCAGATCAAAGCCGCAGGGCAGCTTGGCTGGATAGATGAAGAGCGCGTGATGATGGAATCCATGATTTCGATCAAACGTGCCGGCGCAGATTTGATCCTGACCTACTTTGCCAAAGAAATTCTGGAAAAGTTGTAAAGTAAAGGAAAAGCCT
>CAYLJQ010000635.1:0-4321 GCA_964383955.1 uncultured Heliomicrobium sp.
AATCGAACTGCACGATGTAAGCAAGCCCCCCAATGCCAAAAGGCAACGCGTTGGCTAATTGAGCCTTGAACAATGGCCAATCAAATCCTTGCCAGAACCGGCCAAATCTACGCCTTAAGTAAATTAAACTGATACCGCAATGCACGATTCCAGTCAGAAGCGCGGCAATCATAATCGCCTGAACAGTGCCGCCAATCACTGCCGCGCCAATTAGCAACGAAGTTTTCAAAAGCTGGACAACAACCGTCAGCCCTGATGACCAGCGAATATCTCCATTGGCAATCATGACGCTGTCCAGATTCTGCGCAATGATCCAAAGAAGAATTGTCGCCCCAATCAATGGCACAACCGGAATCAGCCCGTCTCCGTTAAAGACAGGCTTGACCCAGCGCGGAAATGACACAAACAACACCATCACCGCCAAACCAATTCCCAGATAAAAAATCAGAACATTAAGCGCCACCTGGGATTTGCGCTCCGGCTCGCGCGGCGTGAAGTAATAGGCAGTAGCGCTGACCTGTAAGCATAACAGCGCAAGCGTGGTGGTCAGAATCTGAAACGCCTGCCTGTATAGACCAAGCTGTTCCGGGTCAAGGCGGCGAACCAGGATCTACGGCAATACTAGCGCCAAAAAAAGCGCAATACCTTTTGCCGTCATGAGCCAGAGCGTCTGGCCAGCAAGGCTTTTAGGTTCGGCTGTAGCTTTCGCAATATTCATAATTTATTGCCAAAGGCTGCCATTACCAGCAAATGCCTTGATAACTCCCGTTGTGGCTTTGCCCTTTCAACATTCCCACCAGATCAATGAAGACTCGCCCATTGTTCAGTTTTTGGCTCAACTGGCGGAATTCGTCTTCTTTCTTGCCAATGATAACGACCTCGGACGAATCAATTACATCGTCCAGGTCCTGCCGAAGCAGCGAAGAGATGTGTGGAATTTCTCTTTCGATAAAATCCTTGTTTGCGCCCACCAATCGAGCCAATTGCACATCACGGTCATATATGGACAATTTCAACCCTTTGCCGATCAATGTTTCCACCAACGAAACCATCGGGCTTTCGCGTAAATCGTCCGTACCGGACTTAAAGCTCAGACCTAAAATTCCGATGCTCTTGCGCCCCGTGCCAAGCACCATGTCCACAGTGCGTTCAACCTGCTGGCGATTGCTGGGCAGAATCGAACTAAGCACAGGAACTTCAACGTCCAACTCTTTGGCCTTGTAATTGATAGCGCGCAAATCCTTTGGCAGGCACGACCCGCCAAAAGCGAAACCTGGTTTCAGATAGGCGGAGGAAACATTCAGTTTTGTGTCCTGGCAAAAAATGTCCATCACCTTGTGACTGTCTGCGCCAAGCTGTTTGCAAAGGTTGCCAATTTCATTCGCAAAAGCCACTTTCAAGGCGTGATAGCAGTTGCTGGTGTATTTCACCATTTCCGCTTCCTTGATGCCTGCGACAATAACCGGCGCGTCCAAATGTTTATAAAGCTGACTAACATGATTTGCCGCAGCTTCATCGTTTGCGCCAATCAGAGTAAAAGGCGGATGCTGAAAATCGTAGATTGAGGTTCCTTCACGGAGGAATTCAGGGTTGATGGCCACGCCGAAATCGCGGCCCGCGCATTTGCCTGAACCCGCCTCAAGCGCAGGAATCACTGCGCTTTCGATAGAGCCAGGAAGCATCGTGCTGCGAATGATTACTGTGTGATAACGGCTGACCGTTGCCAATGCTTCACCAATCTGTTGGCAAGCACGACGAATGTAAGTCAGATCCAGGCTTCCGTTCGCCTGGCTTGGCGTGCCCACACAAACCAGAGACAGATCAGTAGCAATCACTGCTGCCTGTGTTTCGGTTGTGGCTGACAATCGTTTCTTTTCCGTTGCGTCAACCAGCAACTCGTTGATTCCTGGTTCGATGATTGGGCTATGGCCGCTGTTGACCATACTTACCTTCAATTGATTAACATCTACCCCAATTACTTCATGTCCAGCCTGTGCCAAACATGCTGCTGATACGCAACCTACATATCCCAATCCAATAACACTTACCTTCATTTTTTCTCCTAAATGTATGCGCTAAGTATGATAACTCTCTAGAATTTGCTCGCCACTTCATGAAAGCTGGGCATGTCCAGAATCCGATAGATTACAAAATCGGCGTTCGCATATACTTCGCGAAAATAGCCCTTGTTCCGATCAACAAATCCCGTAAAAAATACCTGTTCATGTGGCTCCACCCCAGCCGGCCCAACAACGAGATAAGTGGCGTTAACAGTTCTAAAATATTGCCAGGCCTCTTTGTCATCCTTTTTCAAGGGAAAAAAGGACGCTTTCCGGCCAGTAAACAGCGCCAACGCTCTGGGTTTGGTAAAGATGAACACATCATTTTCATTTGTTTGCTTTTTGACATAATCAAAGAATTCAATAGCCTCAGCTTTCGTAACTCCGTTTGGAATTTCTCTAAAACTCCGTGTGCTATAGCTGGCGGCATAGGTTGCCGTAACAGATATAACAACAATGGCAATTACAGCATTCCTAAAGCTGCTCCCCGGAGGCAAGGCTTTTATTCCCTGCAACGAATAAAACAAATAGAAAGGAACTATGGGTAATAAGTACCGAATGCCGCCAGTCATCGGCACAATTACGATGCAGATAGCATACAAGCCGACAAAGAGTTCCAGGAAAGTCACTTTGCGTTTAGCCTGAGCTATAAAACCGATGACAGCAAGTATTGACATTAGTATCGTCAATACAATCCTGGGCAGCTTGATGTAAATGTTATCCCAAAGCTCTGCCAGCGAAAATGTATAACGCAACACATTATCGCGAATGAAAACCATCCAGTTATATAAAAAGTGCTGTGAACCTGGCTGAACCTGCTCGATATAACTATGAGCACGAGGCAAGAGAAGCGACTGAAGCAAGATCAGCATAATCGTAACCATCACAACCCCAACACCGTAGGATGACGGCCATGACAACTTTCCATTGCGAAAGACGTCATAAAGAACCAGACAAGGCAATAATAATAAGCCAACGCTCCTGGTTCCATACGCCAGGTAAAATGAAGCGCCTGTAGCTAAAACGTAAGCAAGTTTTGCCCACCCATGGATTCCTGATGACTTATAGAACCTGCAAACAAAGTAAAGACTGAGGTTGATCGTAACCAAAAACAGGGGCTCGGATTGAATACGGTCCTTTAATTCCCAGAACACAGGGTTAAGGCCAACCATTGCCAGCAAAATGACTTGTTCTTTTATTGACAAATACTCTTTCAGCAATCGCGTCAAAAGCAACAGCGAAAACATAACGGCGAGAATAATTTCCACCTTCATTGCCGTCAGATTGATTCCAAATAACCAATAAACCGGAACTAAAAAAAGCGGAAAAATTGGAGGATACGATCCGGGCCCAATATAAGGCGCTAAGTAAAGGTAACCGGTTGTGTTGTAGTCAACCCCATCCACAATATTCTTGGCGTTTTGAATGTAACCGCTGTAATCATCTCCCCAAAAATGACCTTGCCTGATCGTAAGCAGGTAAAAGCTTCCGATGATCAAAATGACCGTCGAAGTTAACCAACTGCTGTTGAAGACAGTTTCAAAAAAAGCGTACGAATTGTTCTGATCATGATCCTTCAATTCGATAGTCATTTCTTTATTAACTGCCATATTTGTCTTCATTATTTGTCACCTGCTGCCGTGGCCTAGCAACTTAGCGTTACTGATTCTGTCATGATCACTTTTATTTACTATCGGATTCTCCTTGAGGCTTGGGGTCGGTCAATCTCATTCTGTTATATTTTGTCCTGCCACTAGCATTGGGGATTTCCTTAATATGATATGCACTGAAGTCATCATTCGAGAATTCCAGTTGTAGACTGGCAGAGTACTTATCAACAAACGCTCTCAGAAAAGCTTGTTCCTCAGGAGATACTCCATCGGGTCCAACTACGATATGGGTGGCCTGAATTTTCACGAAGTAATCCCAAAGCCCTTTGTCGTCCAGATTCATTGGGTAGAACGAAGATTTTCTATCGGTAAAAAGGGCCAACGCTCGCGGCTTAGTAAATATAAAGACATCTGAAGCTTGCGTTCGTTGTTTGATGTAATCGAAAAACTCTACTGATTCTGCTTTTGATATACCGTAGTGCAACTGCTTGAGGTCCTGCTGACTATATTTAGCCACATAAGAAATCAATATTGCGCCAGCCAAAGCGGCGACCACTGCATTTCTGGTTCCTTTATTAATCGGCAAGGCAAATAAGCCTTGCTGCGCATAAAAAATATAGAAAGGAATAGCTGGGATTAAATACCTTAACC
>CAYLJQ010000636.1:0-4319 GCA_964383955.1 uncultured Heliomicrobium sp.
AACGTTGCCGAATCCACTGTGGCTAAATATCGAATCAAGGACATCAAGCCTCCCTCGCAGACGTGGAAGACGTTCCTCCGCAATCATTGCCAGTTAGCTTGTCGAGATCGACTTGTTTACCGTTCCAACCGCCACCTTTCGCAACCTGTACTGCTTCATTATTCTTTCACACGACCGCCGGAAGGTCTTGTACTTCAATGTCACGGCTCACCCAACGGCGGCCTGGACGGCGCAGCAGATTGTCGAGGCATTTCCCGAAGATACGGCGCCACGCTTTCTGCTCCGAGATCGAGATCAGATCTACGGTGAAGAGTGCCGCCGCCGCGTGAAAGGGATGCAGATCGAGGAAGTGGTCACGGCGCCGCGGAGTCCTTGGCAAAATGCTTTCGCGGAACCCCTGATTGGCAGCGTCCGGCGGGAGTGTCTCGACCACGTGATCGTACTGTCAGAAGAACACCTGCGGAGAATATTGAAGAGCTACCTCCGCTATTACAATGAATGCCGTCCACACGAATCCTTGGGAAAGAATTCACCGACTCCACGAGCAATAGAGTCAGGGAGGAAAGGACCGGTCCTTTCAATCCCTGAGGTCAGCGGGTTACACCATCGCTACCAGCGAGCTGCTTAAAGCTAACCTGATGGGAAGCCTCAGATCCCGACGTATTCTTCCATCCACACTTGAAAGAGCCCACCACAATCAGCTTGCTGATGTTGGAGAGGCTCGTTTGTAGGCGTTGGAACATGGGGTTGTTGCGGAGTCAAAGCAGTTCAATCTGCAAATTGATCGGCCTCGCCGCTCAATCTGAAGCAACTGAGTAGGCGAGCATGTGCATAATCCCAGTAATAATCAGACAGATCGAATTTTCGGTGCCCACAGTCCGCAAAGCAAAACGGGCACCATTAAGATGCCCGTAACTATATGATTCTAAAAGTCGGGACGGCGGGATTCGAACCCACGGCCTCTTGCACCCCAAGCAAGCGCGCTACCAGGCTGCGCCACGTCCCGATATGTTGATGATCAAGCTAGCTTTTGGAATGGCTGGTTTGAACGTCGGAAGTTGTAACATCGCGGTTGAGGGTTGTCAATAAATCCTCTGCCATCAGTCTCAGCCGCTTTAAGGTATCGCGCGACAGGCGCGAACTAGGCGTGAGAACGGGCGGAAGCGGCGGTTCTGTTGGCGGAGAACCTCCGGAATCACCGGCAGATTCATTGGCGTAATCGCTTGCAGAGGCTCCGGGAGGAACGATTTTAAGCTTTGTCGAGCTTCCTCTGCTTTCTGTCGTCAATTTACGTTTCGCACCCGCAATCGTGAAACCTTCTTCGTAAAGAAGTTGTTTGACTCGCATTGCCATTTCAACGTCACGGCGGCGATAAGTGCGTTGGCCGGATGGGTTTTTCTGAGGCTGTAGCATTGGAAATTCCGTTTCCCAATACCGCAGCACATGTGCCTGCACTCCGACGATTTCGCAAACCTCTCCGATCTTATAGAAGAGCTTGTCGGGAATCTCGGAAGCCAGTTGAGGCATGCTTTTGAACGACATGAGTGTGGCGTTGAACCTTCGAAAAATAAATTGCGCGTTGAAATCACAAGCAAAGGCAATGTAGCGGACGCCCTGCGAATGTGTCAACGCGCTTTTTGTTTTTTATCCCCTGACAGAATTCAATTCTATTGAAGCTCTTTCGGGATAACAAACTTAGGAATCGGAGCAGTCACTTTGACAACGGAAATCCAAGTTTTATCACTGTCTTTTTTGTCCGGTTCAATCTCAATCGTAATCATCGGTTGAGACAGTGCCACATAAACATATTTCTCCTCATCCTGAGTTTGAATGTTTGTGGCGGAGTTTTTGAATATCTCTGCAAACTTCTTATCATAAAACTGCTTTACGGTTTCCAGATCATCGTTCGTCGTAAAAGCAAGTTTCTCGGTAAATGGAGCTTTTGTAGATTCCATCACCGTCGCGCCAGGATATTTCAAGCTCTCCAAGCTGACAGCCGTTGTGTTGGGAGCAGGAGGAGCTTCTGGCGGAAGAGGGACTCCGGGAATTGACGGCTCAGTAGCAACAACTGGCTGTGTACCATCTCCTTCACGAAGCGCGCGTTGAACTGCGTCCTTGCCCCACCAAATAAAGGTCCCGACAGCCATCATGCTTAGCAAAAGAAAGGTCAGAAAACTGAGAAAAATCCATTTGCCCCAGCTAAAATTCTTCTTTTGGTCAACAGCGGGAACCTGATATTGAGGCGCTTGATAAAGCCGCGAAGTGTTGGGAGCTGGATCAGACCAGTTCCCTGGGGAATAACTGGCGGCGGAAAATCCCGGCGCGTAATCAACAGGTTGTTGTTCGGCAAATTGCGCAGGCGGTTGAGCATAATTCTGCTGAGAATAGTTCCGGGTTGTTGCCGAAGTCACATCAGTTTCAGCAAAAAGCTGAGAGCCGCATTGGCGACAAAATCGCGCCGGACGATCTGACGTGTATCCACAACGTGAGCAGGCTTGCTGCATAATTGCACCTCGATTTCTTGCAATGTCGAATCAGTCTGAAACCTTGAACTTCCAACGGAGACTTACGCTTCCAGGCGAATTTTGTTCAGGCGAACTGGGAAGGCATAATCCCGCAACCGGTTATCGAAAGCAAGTTTGGCCGCAAAACCGAATTTTGATGAATCAAGTATGCAAACAGAAACCATTTTAACGCCTTCTATCCGACCATTTTCGGCAGGCTCACTTACTCAGATTACAGAGCAACTCAGCCTTCGGCCTTTCAGGCCCGCGCCCATGCTTAGCAATCGGCACTTGATGACAATCATCGGGACCAAGCGCCCTCGCCGGTTTTCAATTTTAGAACATCCGCCTGAACGCCGGGAATTCCAGACCGAAGCGCACACTCGGGTTGTGACGTTTTGTCATTGGCAGACCAATCGGCTGAATCATCCTACTGTCTTGATCGTTCACGGGTTGGAAGGTTCGGCTGACGCCAACTATGTGCTGGGCACCGCCAGCAAAGCGTTTGCCGCAGGTTTCAATGTGCTTCGGTATAACGTTCGTGGCTGTGGAGGAACGTTGCATTTGTCGCCAAAGCTTTACCACTCAGGCCTGACGGTTGACCTGCATCACGTTACCCGAGAGCTAATTGAAACAGACGGTTTGCAGCAATTGTTTTTGATTGGCTTTTCAATGGGAGGAAATCAGTCACTGAAATTTGCCGGTGAATTGGGCAGCAATGCACCGCAACAGCTTCGCGGAATTTGCGCCATCAGCCCGCCAATAGACCTGGAATCCTGTTCGCGCTCAATTGCACGGCCTGAAAATTGGATTTACGAAACTCGCTTTCTGCGCAGCCTGCGCCGAACGCTCCATAAAAAGGATAAGCACTTCCCAGGCGCATTCGACCTGAAGCGGCTGGCGGGCGTTAAGCATTTGTGGGATTGGGACGATGCGATGCAGCCTTACAACGGATTCCGCGACGCGATGGATTATTACAACCAGGCCAGTTCCCTGCCCTTCATTCCGAACATTCAGGTGCCGACGCTATTGATTTATTCCAAAGACGACCCATTCATTCCATTTGAACCGTTTACCGATCAACGCATACATTCAAACCCGATGGTGCGATTGCTGGCGACGGAACGCGGTGGTCACGTGGCGTTTTATGGGCGACGCCAAACCGATGAAGATCGAGATTGGGCGGAACATCGCGCAGTAGAATTTTGCCGTTTACTTAGCCGTGATGCGGTGGCTCAGCTATAATTCGTGTCCTGTTTATGACCCTGGTTCTGATCAAAATTCTTGCCGTGCTTTTCCTGGTCTTGGCCAATGGCTTTTTCGTCGCAGTGGAATTTGCGTTGGTCAGTGTTCGCCGTTCACGAATTGAAACCCTGGCGGCTCGTGGTCAAAACAGCGCTCATGCCGTGCTGCATGCGCTGGACCATTTAGACACCATGCTTTCGGCCTGCCAGTTTGGCATCACACTGGCCAGCCTTGCGCTCGGCGCGGTGGGTGAATCAACGCTGGCTCATTTGATCGAACCAGTAATTCAAAAAATGGTTTCCGCGCCAGCATCAAGCTTAATTTCGCATTCCATCGCTGTCGCCATCGCGCTGGCCATCATCACTTATCTGCATTTGGTTTTGGGCGAGTATGCGCCAAAAGCGATGGCCATCGAAAAGGCAGAAGCCATTTCACTGGCGACGGCCCGCTCTATGCAGTTGTTTTACCGCACCTTCAAACCGTTCATCTGGCTGATCAATTATTCAGGCATCAGGCTGCTGAAAACTTTTGGGATCAATTTTCGTCCCGGCCATCACACGGTTTACACAG
>CAYLJQ010000637.1:0-4308 GCA_964383955.1 uncultured Heliomicrobium sp.
CCGACTTAACCGCCGCGAGGTGTTGACGCTCAAAAATACCAAATGACACGGAAGCTTACTCACCAAGCGCTTTACCTGTGTCAGTGTGATGTGAGCGTGGGAAAGTCATCACACCCAAAAATCTAGCATCCCTGAAGTAGCTAAAAATCCAATATCTCCGGATGTTCCATCCGTTTGTGCCCACCCAAGATCAAGCTTGGCCGAAGTGTGCCTGCCGTTACTACTTTGCCATGCCTTGTCCGTAAGCGCCCTTATCATCCCAGAAGCTAAGGAGACTTGAATGCTTTCGCCGAACACGTTGTTACAAGACCGTTACCTGATTCTGCGCCTGCTTGGGCAAGGCGGGATGGGAGCGGTGTATCAGGCGACAGACAGAAAATTCGGCAGCGCCGTCGCTGTCAAAGAAACGTTTTACAGCAACGATCAATATCGCCAGGCGTTTTCTCAGGAAGCCCGGCTGCTCAATCATTTGCGCCATCCGGCGTTGCCAGTGGTGATGGATTATTTTTCCGCCGGAGACAAACAGTTTTTGGTGATGCAATACATTCCTGGGAATGACCTGGAACAGTTGCTGGAAGAGCGAAAGGCCATTGGACAAGGCGCGTTTATGGCGTCACAAGTGTTGCAGTGGGCCGATCAGTTGCTGGATGCGTTGGAGTATTTACATTCCCAGCAAACCGCGATTATTCATCGCGACATCAAGCCGCAAAATCTGAAATTGACGCCGCGCGGGGAAGTCATCCTGCTGGATTTTGGATTGGCCAAAGGAATTGTGACCGGCAGACCGAAATCCAATCACAGTATTCAAGGGTACACGCCGCATTACGCTTCGCTGGAACAAATTCGTGGCATTGGCACGACCGCGCAAAGCGATATTTATAGCCTGGGCGCGACGCTTTACCATCTGCTGACGGGCGTCATGCCGCCGGATGCCATGACCCGCATGGCTGCTGAAATGATGGGCGAACGGGATTTGTTGCAACCCATCACTGATTTGAATCCGGCTGTGTCCAGCCAGATTGCCAAAGTCATCGAATCGGCAATGGCTTTGTCGCCGAACGGACGCCCGGAATCCGCATCCAAAATGCGCCAGGCGTTGCGCAACGCTTCCTTGAATCGTCCGGTTGCAGATTTTCATCGCGCGGCGACATTGACGGACAATTGGCCAGCCAATGTTCCCGACAATCTGGAAGTCGCTCCGCAGCAAACCGCCGATCTGGACAGCGTCATTATTCTGCTGGATGAAAAGAAGTCCGAACCCGAGTGGCAAATGCCGGACAGTTCCGCGCCGGTAAAAGAAACCGTCACTTTCAATCCAAACCCGAAGCCCAAAAAAGCCCGGCGGTCTTCTCGCGTGGCGACTTATGCTTTGTCGGCATTATTGCTGATGACGATTACGACCACCGTTATGTTTTACAGGGAAGTGAAATCCAGGCCGGGATTGATGGCTGGCGCTGCGGAAATGATTCCGTTCACAAAAAGTAACAACGAAATCAATTTGGCCGCCACAATGCGCCAGGAAGTTCTGAGTTATCACCTGGAAGTTGTTTCGACGGATGACGTTACTTCGCGCGCAACGGGAATGATGCCGCTGACCGTCGGCACACGGTTTAAGTTTCATTTCAAACCGCGCCAAAGCGGTTACCTCTACCTGATTGCTTTGGGCAAGAATGGCCGCCTGCAAACCTTCCTGACGGAACAGCCAATGCCAGCTTCCGGCGTGACTGCGAATTGGAGCGCGGGCGGCAGCGATTATCAGTTTCCCGATGGCGGGCAGTGGTTCATGCTTCCGCGCGAAGCCGAGTCAGCGCCATTCACCGTCATTTTTTCATCAGAGCCTCTGAAATCGCCCGGGTTTTTGGCTTCACAATCCGGGCACGAACTTAATGAAACCGAACTACAGCAACTGGCCGATCTGCGGAAGCTGAGTTCAGCGAAGTCTCCCACTCTTGTTGCCTTCACCGAAGAAAATCAACCTGCCGTCGCCGTGCAGGTGCTGGCGGAGCGTTACAAAAACGAACCGCTGGTGTTCGATGTTTCGATCAGGAAAAAGTAAACACATTCAAGTCGCACCGGCTCAAGCTTGAGCTGGCGACAGGGAGTAACAAAGAATGCTGGGAATAAATGTACTCAAGTTCAGTATTGTCGGATTTCTTGCCGCTGGAATCCTTTTGACCTTCATCGCGGAATGGTCAATGGCGCAAGTTGTCATTGTCCCAAGCCGCCAGCTTGCGCCCGCCACCGTCGCAAGAGCAAAGACCAGACCGAAAAGGAGACAGCGGATTGAACCCGAACAATTCAAAGAGCAAATCGCCGAAATCACTCCGGCCCCTGAACCGCCCG
Source organism: uncultured Heliomicrobium sp. (assembly GCA_964383955.1). Classification (GTDB taxonomy): domain Bacteria; phylum Acidobacteriota; class Blastocatellia; order RBC074; family RBC074; genus RBC074. The sequence goes on from CAYLJQ010000637.1 coordinate 2,344, forward strand.
CGCCCGTGCCAAGTTTGAGTTTTGCACTTACAACGCCTGTTTTGAAAAAAGCGGAAACCACCGTTGCCGCAAACCCAAAAGCCTGGCCGGAATTGTTGGGCTATGAATTCGAGGTGATCAATGTTGATGACAAAGGCCGCCTGGGCGAACGCCGAAAAGAGCGCGCACGGTTTTTTGTCGAAGCGTTAAGCGGCGGGACCAATCTGGAAATGGTGGAAATTCACGCAGGCACATTTGTTATGGGCAACAGCACGGTTGATTTGGAGCAAATCGAAAATAACTATTTGCGAAACGCGAATAAGGAAGCACGCACCGAATTGCACGAACGGCTGGTTGCGGAAGCTCCCCAGCAGACGATGAAAGTTGCCGGGTTTTACATGAGCAAATACGAAGTCACACAGGCGCAATGGCGCGCTGTTGCGGCTTTGCCAAAAGTGAACCGCGATTTGATGAGCGATCCTTCCGGGTTCAAGGGCGGCAATCGCCCCGTGGAGCAGATCAGTTGGGAAGACGCGGTTGAGTTTTGCGAACGGCTTTCGCGGGCGACGGGACGACATTATCGCCTGCCAACCGAAGCCGAATGGGAATATGCCTGCCGCGCAGGCACAACGTGGCAATTCAGTTTTGGCGGAACGATTGAACCCGATTCGGTGAATTACAACGGCAAGCTCCCCTATGCTGCCGCTCCGAAAGACACGTTTCGGCAACAAACGGTTCCTGTTGGCAGCTTGGGCGTCGCCAATGCGTTTGGTTTATACGATATGCACGGAAATGTGTGGGAATGGTGCCTGGATTCCCGCCGGGAAGTTCGCCCTGTAGAATCGCCAGAGGCAAACGCTCCAAAAGAAAATGACGTGACTGGCGTGTTGCGCGGCGGAGCTTGGGATAGTCCCGCTGGCGAATGCCGATCAAGTTCCAGAAAGCAGATTCAGCCGTTGTTCCGATTGAACAATGTCGGTTTCCGCGTTCTGGTGGAGGCAGACAACCCCCCTGCCAACAAATAAGCATTGAGTTTTCCGACCCCCGCTGAAGCTTGTTTTGACAATCCCTGAGCAGGCAAGCAAAAGTTTCTTGCTGTATGCGCTCTTTTCATTTTCGATTTTCCATATTTCATTTGTCAGTGCTCAATGACCAATGACAAATCAAAAATGGAAATTGGAACATGAAAGTGCCGGAAAATTTTGCGTGGCTGCTTCGTTCAATGGTGCCATCCAGATAACCCATAGCTCTCTCACCCAAACGACTTCCCCCTTCCAGTTTGTGCCCTGAATCATTATGCCGGCACTGGCAACAGCACGTTGGCGGCGTAATCCTTTACCCAGGAAGGAAACCCATGAAAAACGCTCGTGTGATTGTTTGGATTGCATTTGTTTGTTTCGGTTTGTTCATCGCCAGCATTTCCAGTTTTATCGGAACCGCCTCGGCAAAACCCAAAATGCCTTCTCTGCCAAGAATTTCCAGTCAACCATCTTTACCTTTCACAAACGCATTTGTCGCAGGTTATTCAACGCAACCGCTTCAGTCCCTGAAAGCCGGTGCGCCTGATTCGGAAAAGAAATAAGTACAGGGAATAAGTCGGAGGAGGAAACCGCCATCAGTCGCCACGTTCGCTGCGACTGATGGCGGTTCGTCTTGAGTAGTTCGCTTGGGCTGGCGGATAATGCCCGCGTGAGCGAACAAACCATCATCGAAGTTTCTGTCAACGGCGAACCCCGTCAAATTTCTGCCGGTTCCAGCGTCACGGATTTGGTTACCTTGTTGGAACTGACTGCCGGGCGATTGGCTATCGAACTCAACCTTTCCATTGTGCCCCGCGCAAGCTGGGCTGAAACCCAGTTGCAGGCCGGAGACAAACTGGAAATTGTGCATTTTGTCGGTGGTGGTTAGCTGCGGTACCGCGCGCAGTAGCACAATGAGATTAAGGCAAGCTATTTGCAGGAAAGCGGTGGGACAGGTTCGTAACCT
>CAYLJQ010000638.1:0-4300 GCA_964383955.1 uncultured Heliomicrobium sp.
GTGCAAGGCAATTTCCGTGGGTTGTTGGAATTCTGCTGGGAATTGGGTACGCACTGGTAGTGCGGCTAGTAGCGACCGATCCGGTTCTGCGGTTCATAAAGATTCCGGAAGTTGTGTCATTTTCATTTATCCTGCTGATGCCAGTTGCGATGGGTGCCATCACAGTATGGTTCGGCTCACAGCAACAGCGATCCCGATATACATTCAGGATATTCGCTCCCTGGCTGACCATCGCAGGAGCATACGCCATTTTTCTCATCACGGCTCTCGAAACAGTTGTTTGTTTGGTCATGCTTTTTCCTGCTTTTGCGATTGCCTCAAGCATCGGAGGGCTGTTGGGCGGATGGGGAGCCACATTTATCCAATCGCGTCGAAAAACCACGCTGATGTGCATTGCCCTGTTACCCCTCATATTTGGCCCGATTGAGGAGCTTTTTCCGGTTCAGACAGAATTTCGTACCGTCACCACAAACCGAGTTGTCCATGCCTCTCAAGACACAGTTTGGCGACACATTGTCAACGTTCCAAGGATTCAGGCCGAAGAGCTTCCCTGGAGCTTCTCGCACGCCATCGGTTTACCGAAGCCACTGGAAGCGCGGCTGGAAAAGAAGGACAACGGCGCAACTCGAAATATCTACTGGGAGCGAGATGTTCAGTTCTTTGAACACATCACCGAATGGGAGGAAGGCCAGAGCTTTTCTTATCGTGTAGACGTAACGCCAGCCGCGCGGGCGCTGCGTGTCCTGGATATGCATATTGTGATCGGCGATCAGTATTTCGATATCGTTTCAGGACGTTATTCGCTTACTTCGCTTGGCAATGGAGACACGCTGATTACGTTGAGCACGACGTATCGAATGGCGACCCGAATCAACTTTTACGGTAAGCTGTGGGCGGATTTCACACTCGACGATTTTCACCGGGTGATCTTAAAAGTTATCGAAAACAGGTCTGAACGCAACGCTGCGTCATTGACCAACCTGCTGCCTGGAAGGAAAGAAACTGCCGCGTCTGATGTCCAGCCCCTTTCCCAACAAAAAGCCGGACGATAGGCAATCAACAAAACCTAGCAGAAAGGAAACGACCAAGATGCCAAAAACAAAAAGCTTGAACGCAAAACAACAGGAAGAGATATTTGGAGTATTGAAAGCCCGGTTTGAAAAAAACATGAACCGACATAAAGGTCTTGAGTGGGCAAAAGTACAAGCCAAGCTGGAAGCAAATCCTGAAAAGCTGTGGACACTCAGCGAAATGGAACGCACCGGCGGCGAACCCGATATCATCGGGTTTGATAAAAAGACGGGCGAATATATTTTTTATGATTGTTCGGCGGAAAGCCCGAAAGACCGCAGAAGTGTTTGTTACGACCGTGAAGCGCTGGAATCAAGGAAGGAACATAAACCGCAAAATAACGCGGTTGATCTGGCAGCGGCTATTGGCCTGGAACTGTTGACGGAAGAAGAATATCGAGAGCTTCAAAAACTCGGGAAATTCGATTTAAAAACATCGAGCTGGGTGAAAACACCTGCTCAGATCAGAAAACTTGGCGGCGCGCTCTTTTGTGATCGCCGCTACGACACGGTTTTCGTCTATCACAACGGCGCGGAGTCCTACTATGCCGCGCGAGGCTTCCGGGGTTCGCTAAGGGTTTAATTCATAACGCTGCGGGTCCTAGCGGATGGCCGTGTTTCACTCAGCAGCCGCTGCTCCCGCAGCGTGTTACTGAGCCGTAAGGGGAAAATCCCAGAGGCGCGATGATGGACGAGAGTTGGAACTGCATCACGTTGTAAAAACGTGTTTCACAATTTGTTGTAAGAACGGCGAAGCCCTCAAGCGGGCAAGGAAAAATTATTCTTTGCTGCTTGAGGGCCTTTCACGTTGTGTGGTAGCGATTCAGAAACGGGAATCGCTTACGTGCCTGACTGCCAACTGTTCATGTATTCGATCATTTCTGGCGTCAGCGTATCCAGTTTGACGCCAGTCGCCGCCAGTTTCAGGCTGGCAATTTCATTGTCTACTTCTTCCGGCAGCACGTGAATATCGGCTTTCAGCTTGCCTTTGTTTTTGACCAGATATTCAGCCGAAAGCGCCTGATTGGCAAAACTCATATCCATCACGCTGGCGGGATGGCCTTCGGCGGCGGCCAGGTTCACCAGGCGTCCTTCGCCCAGAACGATAACGCTGCCGCCGTCTTTGCGTTTGTACTCTTCGACAAAGGGGCGAAGCGTTTGGACATCGGTCGAAATGGATTTCAGGCCGACCAGATTCAATTCCAGATCAAAGTGCCCGGAGTTGCAGACAATCGCACCGCTTTTCATCTTCTGGAAATGCGGCGTATCAACCACGTGGCGGTTGCCGGTGACAGTGATAAAAATGTCGCCCACAGGCGCGGCATCGTTGATTTGTAACACCCGGAAACCATCCATCACCGCTTCCAGCGCCTTGATCGGATTGACTTCCGTGACGACGACGTTGGCTCCCATTCCGCGCGCGCGCATCGCCACACCTTTGCCGCACCAGCCATATCCAACAACAACCACGGTTTTGCCAGCTAGCAAAATGTTGGTCGCGCGGATTACGCCATCCAGTGTGCTTTGGCCTGTGCCGTAGCGGTTGTCGAAAAAGTGTTTGGTTTGGGCATCATTCACGGCAATTGCGGGAAAGGCCAGAACTCCGTCGCGCAACATGGCTTTCAGTCGAACAATGCCGGTCGTGGTTTCTTCAGTTGTGCCGATGATGTCTTTGATCAGCTCCGGACGTTCCTGAACCATCGTTGCCACAACGTCCGAACCGTCGTCAATGATCAATTGCGGTTTGTGATCCAGCGCAATGCGAACGTGTTTGGTGTACGTATCGGTTGATTCGCCTTTGATGGCGTAAACCGAGATTCCGTAATGTTGAACCAGCGCAGCCGCGACATCGTCCTGCGTGCTCAGCGGGTTTGACGCAATCAGCACAGCATCAGCGCCGCCGGCCTTGAATGCGCGCGCCAGATTTGCCGTTTCAGTTGTGACATGCGCGCAAGCTACCATGCGCAATCCTGCCAGCGGCTTTTCCTTGTCAAAACGCTCGCGAATCATCTGCAACACGGGCATTTCGCGTTCTGCCCATTCAATTCGCTTTTTCCCTGCATCGGCCAGGCCGATGTCTTTGATTTCACACTTCGTTTCCACTTTGACTCCCTCTTTCAAAAGAGTCAGTACCACGATCGGTAGGGAGTGGGTTCTGACGACCCGCTTGCTACCGCGCGCGGTACTGACTCGACCAATCGTTTAGCTAAGTCCTGCTTCCGAGCGCAACTTGGCAGCTTTGTCGGTTTTTTCCCAGCTAAATCCGTCTTCGCTGCGACCGAAATGGCCAAATGCGGCGGTTTGCTGGTAAATCGGACGGCGCAAATCCAGAGTTTCAATGATGCCTTTGGGCGTCAAATTGAAGTTGGCGCGGACAATGTCCGAAAGCTTGTCTTCATCAATCTTTGCCGTGCCGAAACAATCCACGTAAACCGAAACGGGTTCGGCAACGCCGATGGCATAAGCCAATTGCACTTCGCAGCGGTCGGCAATGCCTGCCGCCACAATGTTTTTGGCGATGTAGCGCGCCATGTAACAGGCTGAACGGTCAACCTTTGTCGGGTCTTTGCCCGAAAACGCGCCGCCACCGTGCGGAGCAGCTCCACCATAGGTGTCAACAATGATCTTGCGTCCAGTCAGTCCGGTGTCGCCTTGCGGGCCTCCGGTGACAAACCGTCCGGTCGGGTTGACATAAATTTTGGTGTCGGAATCCAGCAGGTTGGCCGGGATGGTGGGTTTGATGACGTGGTCAATCACGTCTTCACGAATCTGTTCAGCAGTTGCGTCGGGCGCGTGCTGCGAAGAAATGACAACGGCATCAACACGAACCGGTTTGCCGTCTTTGTATTCAACCGTCACCTGCGATTTGCCGTCAGCACGCAGGTACGGCAGCGTGCCATCGCGGCGCACATCGCTGAGTTTACGAACCAATTTGTGCGCCAATTGAATCGGCAGCGGCATCAGTTCTTCGGTTTCATTCGAAGCGTAACCGAACATCAAGCCCTGGTCGCCTGCGCCGCCGGTGTCAACGCCCATGGCAATGTCTGGCGATTGCGTGTTGATCGCATTGATCACTGCGCAGGTGTCGCAATCGAATCCGTATTTGGCACGGTCATAACCAATCTTTCGAACGGTTTCTCGCGCGACTTTTTGATAATCCACTCGCGCAGTAGTGGTGATTTCGCCACTAATGACGATCATTCCAGTGGTTGCCAGCGTTTCGCAAGCGA
>CAYLJQ010000639.1:0-4294 GCA_964383955.1 uncultured Heliomicrobium sp.
TTAGCTATCAAGAAAATAGCTTCTTGCGCTTGCTGTATAAGCGCCAGAAGCTATGGACGTCATAGCTGTTAAGTAACGAAACCAAACTTGAACAAGGTATAGTAATGGAAAACGCAACAAAGATACGTCGCTCAGTTTTCTCAGGGTTGCCAATCAGTCGCAACTCAAACGTAGTTTCCTTTCAGTCTGCTCCTTCCTTCTTCCACACCTGTCGTCTGCATCCTGCCAAAAAATCCTGTTGTTGTTGTTGCTGTTGTTGTTAGTTCCTGTTGCTGCAACCACATAGCAGCAAATCCCGACTTTAATTCAATCTGATTCTGCCTAATGCCGAACTCTATTCGGTCTCGGTGGTAACTACACGAACCAGACCAGCGCCTCCTTTGGTGTTGAAATCTGGCAAAAGCACACGTGAACCACTGTAGAGCTTAAGAGTGAAAAGCCCGGCGTAGGCTACGACTTTTGTATTCGCGCACCGTTGTGTGCGGCTTATGTGCGTATAACGCACCAGTGAGGTAATGTGATGGGCGTTAAATTTGAAATCGCCGACTGGAAATTCGAGATCACGTTGAAAGAACTGATCTGCCAGCCCGTCGGAAGCAAAGCCAAAGATAGCCGCCGCAATTTTACCGGCGGAAAGCGAAGCAAAAATATAAATATTAAGACAAGAACCAAGGAGACTAGACATGAGCTTGATTACGCCACACGGCGGCAAGTTAGTTGATCGCGAAGCGCGCGGCGCAGAGCGGGAAACTTTATTACAAACCTCAGCAACGTTGCCGAGTGTAACCGTTAACGCCCGCGCAGAAGCGGATCTGGAATTGATCGCCATCGGAGCGTTGTCGCCCCTGGAAGGATTTCTGGGCGAAGCTGATTACCTGTCAGTGCGCGATAACCGCCGGTTGGCAAATGGATTGGTTTGGTCCATTCCGATCACGCTGTCAGCAACGGCGGAAGAACGCGCCAAACTGAATGTTGGCGATGACGTTGCGCTCAAAACTCGAAGCGGACAGGTCGTGGCGATTCTGCATCTGGCTGAAATCTACACCTACGACAAGCAACTCGAAGCCGAAGCTGTCTACCGCACAGCGGAAGAAAAACATCCTGGCGTGCAGGTTTTGTACTCACAAGGCGAGTTTTTGCTCGGCGGCAAAGTCACTGTGCTGAACCATCCGAACGGCGAAGAATTCAAACAGTATCGCCACACTCCTGCGCAAACGCGCGCGTTGTTTGCTGAAAAAGGCTGGAACCGCATTGTTGCGTTTCAAACGCGAAATCCGGTTCATCGCGCGCACGAATACATTCAAAAATGCGCGATGGAAACTGTTGATGGATTGTTGCTGCACCCGATTGTCGGCGAAACCAAAGCCGATGACATTCCGGCAGATGTACGGCTGCGCGCTTATGAAGCAATCTTGGATAATTACTACCCGAAAGATCGAACGGTGCTGGGCGTGTTGCCAGCGGCAATGCGGTACGCCGGACCGCGTGAAGCAATCTTCCACGCGACAATTCGTAAAAATTATGGCTGTTCTCATTTCATCGTAGGCCGCGACCACGCAGGCGTTGGCAATTATTACGGCACTTATGACGCGCAGAAGATTTTTGGCGACTTTACGCCGGAAGAAATCGGCATCACGCCGATGTTTTTCGACAACACATTTTATTGCCGCAAGTGCGATGGTATGGCTTCACTGAAAACCTGCCCGCACGATCAATCGCACCACGTCAGTTTGAGCGGCACCAAAGTCCGCGAGATGCTGACCAATGGCGAAATTCCGCCGATTGAATTTACGCGTCCCGAAGTCGCGCAAGTGCTGATCGAAGGATTCAGGCAAACAGCGGCAAGCGCGAAAGCATAAATTGACTTCAGGGGCGGCGTAGCCAAGTGGTAAGGCGAAGGTCTGCAAAACCTTTATTCATCAGTTCGATTCTGATCGCCGCCTCCAACACACACGAAAGGAATTTTCATAAGTTTATGGCACAAGGATTTACACTCTGGTTTACGGGACTTTCGGGCGCAGGCAAAACAACGCTGACTGAAGCTCTGGTTCCTCAATTGCGCGAACGCGGCATCAAGGTCGAAGTACTCGACGGTGACGAAGTTCGCACCAACCTCAGCAAAGGGCTGGGCTTTTCCAAAGAAGACCGCGACACGAACATTCGCCGCATTGGCTACGTTGCGCGTTTGCTGTCCCGCAACGGCGTGGGCGTGATTGCGGCGGCGATTTCGCCTTACCGCGACATTCGCGACGAAGTGCGAGCCAGCGTCGAAGCCGAAGGCGCGAAGTTTGTTGAAGTTTTCGTCAAAGCTTCGCTGGACACGCTGGTTTCCCGCGACGTGAAAGGCTTGTACAAAAAAGCCATCGCCGGAGAGATCAAACAATTCACGGGCGTTTCTGACCCATACGAAGAACCGCACAATCCGGAAGTTCTGGTCAGCAGCGACAATGAAACGGTTGAACAAAGTGCGGCAACGATCATTGCCAAACTGGAAGAACTGGGATTGATCGCTCCGCTGGCAGCCAAGGCCGGAGGCGCTTAATGGGGAAAGGTAAGGTCTTTCTGGTCGGAGCCGGACCGGGCGATCCGGGCTTGCTAACGATCAAGGCTCGCGATCTTTTGGAATTGGCCGACTGCGTTGTGTACGACGCGTTGGTCAATCCTGAAATTCTGCGTTTTGCCAAACGGGGCGCAGAGCAGATTCCCGTTGGCAAACGATGCGGCCAATTGAGCTGGGCGCAAACGGAAATCAACAGCCTGTTGATCGAAAAAGCGCAACGGCACAAAGTTGTCGTTCGGCTGAAAGGCGGTGACCCGTTCGTATTTGGTCGCGGCGGCGAAGAAGCGCTGGCTTTGGCCGAAGCGCAGATTGATTGGGAAGTTGTGCCGGGCGTCACCGCGGGTTCTTCCGTCGCGGCGTACGCGGGCATCCCGGTCACGCATCGCGGCCTTAGCAGTTCCGTCACGTTCGTCACCGGCCACGAAGACCTTACCAAACCTGAATCGGCCCTGCGCTGGCAGCATCTGGCCAAAGGCGTAGACACTTTGGTGCTGTTTATGGGCTTGTCAAAGCTGGGCGAAATCTCCCAGCAATTGATTGCTCATGGACGTGACGCCAATACACCTGTGGCCGTAATCGGCTCCGGCACATTGGCTGGACAGGAAACTTGTGTGGGCGCGCTGAATGAAGTTGCCGAAATCGTTCAGCGCGAACAGATCAAAGCTCCGGCTTTGGTTGTCATAGGCGAAGTCGTACGATTGCGCGATCAGCTGCAATGGTTCGAAGCAAATGCGGAAGTCGGAATGCTGAATGATGAATCGGGCTGGCTTCCAAATTTGTCAGAACTGACCGCGCGACGGGCGGCCTGATTCCGCCTTCCGCATTCAAAATTCACCATTCATCGATATGCGTTATTACCCGATCAATCTGGATCTGGCTGGTCGTCGTGTGCTTGTTATCGGCGGCGGCGTCATTGCTGAAGGCAAAGCGCGCCAGCTTGTTGAAGCAGGCGCGATAGTTCAGATCGTCAGTCCAATGCTGGCCGAAGCGCTGAGCAGGCTGGCAGAACAGGGAACGATCACCTGGCGGCAAGGCGTTTTCGTTGAAAGCGATTTGAACGGAATTGGGTTGGTGATTAGCGCAACAGATGATCAGGCAGTCAACGAATCAGTCGCGAAATTGGCCGCCGAGCGAAAGATGCTTTGTAACGTGGTGGATCAAACGGCGCTGTGCAATTTCATTACACCAGCGTTAATCACGCGCGGCGATATTCAAATCGCCATTTCTTCTGGCGGTGGAAGTCCCTCAGTCGCGCAACGAGTCAAACGCGAAATCGGCGAATTGATCGGCGAAGAATATGGCGAACTGTTGGAAATCGCCGCGGAAATGCGCGCAGAAGCAAAACGGCTGATTCCGGATTTCGAGCAGCGTCGCGTTGTGCTTCACGCGTTCGCCGAATCGGAAGCAATTGAGTTGTTGCGTCAGGGCAAACGCGCAGAGGCGCGGCACCTGGCTTTCGACATGCTGGAAAAAGCATTGCAGCAACAGAATCAACAAGGAGAATCCACATGACAGCGGTAAAACAAATGACGAGTCAGGAAAGCGAAATCAATCTGTTGGCCGAACATTTTGAAGACTGTCGCACCGAAGAGATTTTGGAATGGGCTGTTTCCAGGCATTCTCCGAAATTGGTCATGACTTCGAACTTTGGCGCGGAAGGCGTTGTCCTGATGGATCATTTGATGCGCGTTGCGCCGGAAACGCCGATTATTTACCTGAACACAGGCTTTCAAT
>CAYLJQ010000640.1:0-4291 GCA_964383955.1 uncultured Heliomicrobium sp.
CGCCGCCAGCACGACGGATTTAATCGTAGACCTTGTCGGCTATTTCGCGCCGTAAAACTGGTTGGGTTTCAAATTCTGAATCACTACCAAAATGCCCGTGTCGGTTAAATTCCGGCACGGGCTATTTTTTAGAATTCAGCTTCAGATTCCTCCCTTCAAAAAAATCTTTTGGTCGTGATGAAAATTTCTGCCGTTTCCCGCCTGTCAGAGTGAAGCCCTGAAATAGACAGTTATTCGACCGGGTGCCGACAGTAAAACTTGCTGGCTCAGGCGGTGGGGGAAGTGTGTCCGCGCACCGATTCTGCTGTGACTGAAGCCGAAAAATTGTCACTCGTTACTGAAGAAGGAGAACACGTGAGGAATACAGATTTTCAAATACGATGCAAAAGCAACCCAAAAGCAATTGTGTGGCTGACCGCTTCGTTGGCGGTGTTGTTGGCTCTTGGAGTTTTGGGCTGGCCACAAGTCGCCAAGCCATTCATGAAAATGAGCCCCACTTCGCTCAAAGGGGAAGCCGCCATTGAGGAGTTGAGAAAAGACGGCTCTTACGATTCGTTGGCGAAAGCATTCGCGGCGACTCGGTATCAAATTACGCGACAAGGAGACCGCTTTCAGGCGGAAAACCTGACACAACAATTTAACGCCAGCTTCAGCGACAAGGAGTTGCGGATTACGCAGACAATTTCAGGACAGCCCAGCCATCAGTTCGGACTGAGATTGCTTGGGTATGGTTACGGGGACGATCTGCCGGAAGTCGGCGAAGGCGAAACAATCGCCAACGGCGACCGCATCGAAATTCGCAAATCTGCAATTACGGAATGGTATGTCAACAAACCGGAAGGATTGGAGCAGGGCTTCACGATCAACGAACGTCCGCAATCCACAGCCAATAATTCGGAATCTGCCATTCGATTGGCTCTGGAAGTGACCGGAGATTTGCAGGCAGAACTAACTGAAAACAACCAGGCTGTCGTGTTGAAAAACCGCAGCGGACAACTTGTGCTCAACTACGACAAACTGGCTGCCTGGGACGCAAACGGCAAACCACTGGCCGCGAAAATGAACGTTCGCGACAATGTGATCACGCTGGAAGTTGATGACCGCGACGCTCAATATCCTGTCACGATTGATCCGCTGATTTCTCAGCAGCAAAAACTGTTGGCTTCCGACGGAGCCGCCAATGACGCATTCGGCTCTGCTGTTTCAATTAACGAAGCTGGCGACTTGGCTTTGGTCGGTGCTTATGGTGACGCGTCGAGCAAAGGCTCGGCGTATGTTTTTCATAAAACGAACGGTGTCTGGTCGCAGGAAGCAAAGCTGTCGTACGGCGCGGGAAATCCGGGTGATGAGTTCGGGTGGTCTGTGGCGATTTCCTACAACACGGCAGTCATTGGCATGCCGGGGATTTTATCGGACAAAGGTGCCGTGGCAGTTTACACGCGCAGCAATGGTGTCTGGGCGTTTGAAGATACAATTGTCAGCAGCGATTCCGCAGCCGGAGATCGTTTTGGGGCCTCAGTCAGCGCCAACGCAATCAGTGCAAACAACGCCACAGCACTTGTTGGAGCTTTTCAGGACGACGATGCCGCCGGAGCAAACCAAGGCTCAGCGTATGTCTTCGTGCGTACTTCCGGTCTGTGGACACAACAGCAGAAATTGGTGGCCAGTGATGCCTCAGCTTCCGATGAATTTGGACGCGCAGTTTCGATCAGTGGTAATACAGCAGTAGTGACCGCTCAGGAGGATGACGTTTCCGGGATTGTGGATAAAGGCTCGGCGTATGTGTTCGTTCGTAATGGAGCATTCTGGACGCAGCAAGCCAAACTGACAGCCAGTGATGGAGCGGCCAGCGACCGGTTCGGCAAAGCGGCGTCCATCAGCGGCAACACGGTGCTGGTCACCACGATGAACGACGACATTGGCGGCAACAACGATCAAGGCTCAGCCTATGTTTTCACACGGAGCGGAGCGAGCTGGACTCAGCAGGCCAAATTGACTGCCGCCGATGGCGCGGCCAACGATTACTTCGGATCGTCGGTTGATGTAAAAGGCGAGATCGCAGTAGTTGGCGCGTATTTCGACGATGACAACTTTATGAATGACCGAGGTTCGGCTTATGTGTTTGCGCGTAACGGCGGGACCTGGAGCCAGCAGCAAAAACTGAGCGCTGCTGATGCGGCTGCGGGCGATCAGTTCGGCAACAGCGTCGCCGTCAGCAACAACAGTGTTATCAGTGGTGCGTGGCAAAGCGGCAGCACAAATCGCGGCGCGGCCTATGCCTTTATGGTCGGCAACGACATCGGGCAGCAACAGAAATTCAACAGTCTCTTACCGCAACAGGGCGAGTATTTCGGGGCCACTTTGGCTGTTGACGGCAACACGGCAGTTATCGGCGCTTACGGGGCGTCGAGCTTTCAGGGAGCCGCGTTTGTGTTTACACGAACCGCCGCGAACACGTGGATTCAGACGCACAAGCTGACAGCTTCAAACGGCGATGGTGGCGGCGGTCAATCCGGTGATTATTTTGGCGTTGGGGTCGCGATTGATGGCGACACCATCGTGGTTGGAGCCCACGCGGATGATTTTGCCGGAGACAATGACCGTGGCTCGATTTATGTGTTTGTCCGCAATGGCAGCAGTTGGAGCGAAGAAGTTAACTTTTCCCCTTCAGATGGCGCGGCAGGCGATCATCTTGGCTATTCTGTGGCGATTCAGGGCAACACGATTCTGGCGGGCGCTTTTGGGAGTGATATCGTATTCGCCAATCAAGGCGCAGCTTATGTGTTCGTGCGTGACATATTGGGAAATTGGATTCAGCAGAAAAAGCTGTTTTCCGTGGATGGCGTAGGTGAGCAATTTGGGTCGTCTGTTGCACTAGAAGGCGATACGGCACTCATCGGTGCTCCGAAAAACAATGGGGATAAAGGCGCAGCCTATGTCTTTGCGCGCAGCGGCGGAACTTGGACCCAGCAACAGAAATTGCTTGCATCGGATGGTGCTGCGGGTGACCAGTTTGGTGATGCAGTGGCATTGAGTGGTAATACAGCCTTGGTGGGCGCACCGGGAGATAACCTCGGCGCGACGGATCAAGGTTCGGCGTACGTTTTTGTTCATAATGGCGCGACCTGGACTCAGCAACAGAAGCTGAGCGATCCGAATGGTGTGACGGGCGACAAATTCGGCAATGCAGTGGCGATCAAGGGCGATCAGGCAGTTGTTGGTGCTGAGCTTGATAACAGCTATCAAGGTTCGGCTCACTTCTATCGGCGTGAAGCAGGAACCTGGACCCGGCTGAAAAAGCAGTTTGCTGCCGATGGCGTAGCGGATGATTACTTTGGCTGTGGCGTAGCAATTACTGATGGCGGCTATCTGATCGGCTCACGCTTTGATGATGTCAGCGGCGTCGAAAACAGAGGCTCGGTGTATTACTACACCTGTCAGGAATGCCCGCAGATGACGCTCAGCAGTCTGCCAAGCGGAACAGTCGGCACTGCTTACAATCAGACCATCACGGTCACTGGCGGCACAGGCCCATTTCAATTCTCACTGGCCGAAGGTTCATTACCAACGGGGCTAACGCTTTCAGCTGGCGGCACGGTATCCGGAACGCCGAGCAAAGCGGGTACTTACAATTTCTCGATTCAGACAATGATGGACAACCTATGTACTGGCATCCGCCACTACACGATCAATGTGATCAACAACGCTTGCGCGAACATCGTCATCAGCCCGGGGACGTTGCCCGGCGCGCCGCTTGGTACAGTGTATAGCCAAACGATGACTGCTTCAGGCGGCACGGCTCCGTACAGTTACAGTTACACTGGAACGTTGCCGACGGGAGTGCCCCTGAATCAGCAAACCGGCCAGCTCAGCGGTCAACTGAATTCTGTCGGCACCTTTAACTTCAGCATCATTGCGACGGATGCCAATGGCTGTACCGAATTAAACAATTATGCGTTGACTGTCACCAATGGCGGAGGCGTCAGCGCGAACAACTTGCAGTTTTATCCGCTGGCGCATCCGGTTCGCTTGCTCGACACCAGAACCGGCCAGACGGGATGTGATGCGCCGGGAGCGAAAATCACTGGTGGAACTTCGCGAACGCAGACGGCTGCGGGCAGGACGTGTGATGGCTTGACGATTCCCGCCAACGCGGCGGCTTTAGTTGGCAATGCGACAACTGTCCAGTCGGGCGGAGGCTCCTTCACGCTTTACCCCAGCGATATTCCCAAGCCCAATTCGGCAAATTCCAATTTCGCGGCCAATCAGATTTTGAACAGTTTGTTCACCG
>CAYLJQ010000641.1:0-4288 GCA_964383955.1 uncultured Heliomicrobium sp.
TGCGGGAGAAGAGCTATTAAAGATTGTCCCAGGCAATCAGTTTGTGATTGGGCTAATGGCGCTCGCGGGTGCCCATGGCGCACTTCCCCAGTTGTATAAGAATCTGGACAAAGTGAAAGGGTACGGCGACCAGGCACTGAAACTGTTCGAATCCTCCACTCCCCCCGAAGGTTGGGAAAAGGCAAGTTGGGACAATCTGCGAGAGATCGTCATGGCCCAGATCAACCAATTCAACGGGTTTTACCTAGTTGAAACCAAAGGTGACAAAGCGCAAGCAATTGCTTCTTTGACCAAGTCCACAGAGGTGAAAAACAAAGACGGGCTGGGCTGGAAAGATCCGACCAACTACTGGCTGCGCGCAAATATTTACCAGGAAGAATACACGGCATTGCGCTCGGAGTATGACAAGCTCCCTGATGATGCAGCCAAAACGGGCGAACAGGGCAAGGCGATTTTGGCCAAGGTCAATAATGTCATGGACACCAAATTGATTCCGGAATATGCCCGCGTGATGGCGACGGCAACCAAGCCTGAGAGCAAGTCCTATTATGACGCTGCCAAAACCTACTTTGACACGTACTGGAACTATCGCACCAAGGCTCCGGAAAAATCGGCTGAATTCGTCAAGTCATTCAGCGCTGACCCGACAATTGCCAGCCCGGCAGTTCCGGTCAAGGTGGAAGAAGCGGATTCAGCGCCCTTGCAAGCTCCGGCTGGACCTGCAGCCGGTAGCGTCAAGCTGACCAGTTCTGGTGGTGGAGGCGGGGCGAATAATGCCAACGGTAATGGTAGCAAAGCCACGACGACCACCAAGGGTAAAGCCGCTCCAAAGGCCGCCCCAAAAGGCAAACGTAAAAGACCGTAAGAAGCGTCAACAACCTGAATTACTTGCAAGAAAAGCCAGCGCTCCCCCGGAGGGCTGGCTTTTCTTGCAGTCGGGATGATAAAAAACAGTTACCGTGAACGATCAAGGCACATTTGAGGACAGGTTAAGTCGGCTGGAAGAACAGATCGGGTATTATTTCCGTGACAAAGTGTTGCTCCGCCGCGCGATGATGCATCGTTCCTTTGCTAACGAACAGCCGGAGCCTCGTCCGTCCCACAATGAAGCGTTGGAGTTTTTGGGCGACGCAGTTTTGGAATTTCTAGTCAGTGCCTGGCTGCTGGAGCTTTATCCCGACCTGAACGAAGGCACACTGTCGAAAATGCGCGCGTACATGGTCAGCGCCGTCAACCTCAGAAGTCAGGCCGCCAAGCTGGGACTGGGAAATTACCTGCTGCTGAATCGCGGCGAAGAAAAAACCGGCGGAAGAAACAAAGCCGCGCTTCAGGTGGACGCTTACGAAGCCTTGATTGCCGCAATTTATCTGGATCGCGGAGTCCAGGCTGCCAAAGATTTTATCCGCCGGGAATTTGCGGAAACTCTGGAAGAAATTGATCCGCAAAATCTGACCCGAACTGATTACAAAACCGCGCTTCAGGAAAAACTGCAATCCTTCGGTCTGCCGACGCCTCATTACGTCATTGTTGAAAGCCTGGGGCCGGATCACAATCGCATCTTTCAGATTGAATTGCGCGTCAACGGTCATTGCCTGGCAACGGGCGAAGGGACAACCATCAAAAGCGCCCATCAAGCCGCCGCAGCCATTGCCTTAAACAATCTGGACGACGAGCTTGAGCGAATTAAACAAGTCGCCATTATTCAAACAGAACCTGACGACTCCCTCATAGCCTCAGCAGAACCAAACCAGAACGGCTTTGATCTATCAACGCAAGCAAGCCAATGACCCTGACAAGCCGCCGCCAGACCCAATATCTTGCCGCCGCTTTAACCGTCCTGGTTTTTTCTGCTTACTACTTTTCAAACCCGCAATCGGGATCGTTTTACGATTACACACTCAGAATTGCTGTGACGATGCTGGATGGCAAAGTCAGCCTGGAAGAAAAGCCTCCGGATTGGCTGAACGAAATCATTCCGCACAACGGAAAGTACTATTCTGCATTTCCCTTGGGCAGTGTCGTGACAATGATCCCGCTGGCTGTTTTCCAAAAGCTGCATTTGATTACGCAGTTTCCGGGGACGGTTCTGGCGGCATCGCTGGCGGTGGTGATCACGTTGCTTGGTTTTCTGCTGGCAGGCAAATACACGGACGATTCGCCCAAACGAATTGTCATGGCGCTTTTTCCTGCGCTGGCAACCTGGATGTGGGCGAATCTGGCTTTTGCCGGAGCCTGGCACATTGCGCTGGGATTTGCCGTTGCCGGACAGTTTGCTGCGCTATATTTCACGCTGGTAAAACCGAATCCCTTTCTGGCCGGGTTATTCTTTGCGGTCGCGTTCGGCAATCGCACGGAAATTATTTTGCTGGCACCGCTGTTCATTTACCTGCTCTATAAAAATCAGCGCACGGAAACCACAACTCCCAATTTGATGAAAATCGTAGATCGTTTCATCGCAGTTCCGCTGGCACTAGGCATTGGAACGCTGATTTATAATTACATCAGATTCGGATCGCCGCTGGATTTTGGCTACGCGCGCATTCCAGGCGTCTTGGAGGAGCCTTGGTATCAACACGGCATCTTCTCAATTTATGCAATTCCTGGAAACGCGTATGCGATGCTGATTGAAGGATGGAACCGCATTCCAAACTTCCCTTACCTGGTTCCGACTGGGTTCGGAGGCTCAATTTTATTGAGCTGTCCTTTCCTCATTCTGCTCTTTCGCCGCGGATGCCAAAACGGCCAATTGAAATGGCTGGCCGTAGCAGCAATCCTAGTGTTGACGCTGGTGTTATGGCTGCATGGCAATCCTGGCGGCTGGCAAATTTCTTACCGCTACGCGATGGAATTGTTGCCTTGGATGTCGCTGATCCTGCTGGAAAATTCATCCAAAAAGCTCACACTGACTGAAGCGCTTCTGTTTCTGCTGTCAGTAGCAATTAACGCTTATTCAACCTGGCTGTTTCTGCGGACAAATTACATCAACTCTTCTTTTCAATAATCGCCGCCTGAAATTATTGCTTTTTGGATCGCCATCGCGGCAAGAAGCAGAAAATGTTGCCCAACTCAGGTGCGTTGCAACCCAAAGCTGAAAAAGGCCTTCAGACATCTTCAAACAAACCGACGATGGAACTTCCGTTTATTAAACCGCTGACAAACCTGTTGACCTGCATTTGGCAGGAAAACTAAAATTCAGGCTGTTCCGAACCCACAGCTTTAAGCCCAAGCCCCGAAAGAAATTTTTGACACCCCACGCCACCTTTTAGGGCAAAACTTTGTGCCTCCCTGCAAGTTTTGACCCGCTAGTGACAACCAGCAATCAAACAGTTTGATTCACCGATTGACCGGCTTCGTTGCGCGACGGGCTTGGTGCGGTCAAGTCGCGTTCTCCCACGTTCGAGAGGTAAACATGAAACGTAATGTTCAGGCTGCTTCAACGCACAAGAATAAAAATTTGCGCTCAAACGGCTCACACCGTCTGGCATCGTTGATCCTGGTCACCTTCATTGGCTTGTCAGTTTTGGCGTTGCCAGTGATTTGGCGCTCGGCATCAGCGCAATCGGCATTCAACATTTCGACGATTGCCGGTTCCAGCGGAGGCACAGGGCCATTTGCAGACTTCCAAAATGCGCGCGGCATCGCCGTTGTATCATCGAACGAAATTTATTTCGCCGACACAAACAATCACGTCATACGCAAATTAAACGTCTCAGCAGGCACCCTGACAGTGTTTGCCGGCAAAGCAGGCGAAGCTGCTGGAAACTCTACAGCAACAAACGGCGATGGCGGACCGGCAACGGACGCTTTGCTCAACAGCCCTTCAGACGTAGTCGTGGACGGAAGCGGCAACGTTTACATTTCCGACACCGGCAACCGCCGCATTCGCAAAGTCACGACCGGGACCAATCAGATCAATACCATCGCAGGAAATGGCGTGCCCGGATCAAGCACGGGATCAGCATCTGGCTCCGTTGTGACAGACCCGCGCGGAATCGCGCTGGACGGAACGAATCTGCTGGTCGCCGATGCGGGCAATCACCGCCTGATTTCAATCAATGATTTGGACAGTACTCCCACGGTTTCTCACATTGCCGGCAATGGAGCCGCAGGCAACGAAGGCGATGGCGGCACAGCCGCAATTGCAGCCTTGAATACTCCCAACGATGTGGCTGTTGATGGTGCCACAATTTATATTGCCGATACCGGCAACCACGTCGTTCGAGCCATTATTGGCGGAAACATCAGCACATTTGCCGGAAACGGCCAGACAGGATCGCCCACCGAATTC
>CAYLJQ010000642.1:0-4287 GCA_964383955.1 uncultured Heliomicrobium sp.
CTGTGCCTTTTGGAATGCCGACCGTCACGTAATCGTAATCCGGCGTTCCAGTCGCCAGTTGGCGCAAGACTTGATAGCCGCCTTTGGTATTGCCGCTGCCGATGTCCATCAACACAGAAATGCCGCGATTGTCTTTCCAGGTGTCTTTGTGCCGGTAACGTTGAGGGATCGTTCCAACGACGCTCAACTGAACTTCTGTTTCGACATCAAGAAAGGACATGGTTTTGCCAGTTTTTTCATGAATGGCTTTAATCAGGTCCTGTGGGTTGTCGGCTTTCAGCCCGCT
Source organism: uncultured Heliomicrobium sp. (assembly GCA_964383955.1). Lineage (GTDB taxonomy): Bacteria > Acidobacteriota > Blastocatellia > RBC074 > RBC074 > RBC074. Next base: position 287 of record CAYLJQ010000642.1, read on the forward strand.
GCTGCCGACGATGCCAATGTGCGTGTCGGGAACTCTCAGGTCGCCTTTCATCTTGCCCAAAAGCTTGGCAGTCGCCATCGCGGTGTCGCGTATGACTTCGGAGGCAAATTTATTGTCTTTGAGCTGCATGATTGTCGTATTGATGACTTCGGCGTAAATCAGTTTGACGGTGTGGCCATCGTCGGTTTCCTTGACGCGGATCGCCGTGGCTTTGATTCCTTTCGAACCAATCTCGATCCCTCCGTAAAGGTCGTTTGAATCGTTTGCGCCGGATTGAGCCAGGGCGGAAAAGCAGAGTATTGCGGTACACGTTAGCAGCGAAACGAACTGAAAAGTTCTTCGAACGATAATTTGAGTTTTCATGTCTGGAGCCTCTAAAAGGGGATGATTTCGGAATTCAAGAATTCGCCTGATGACATCTAAACAGCCGGACCTCGCAGGTATCGAACCAGCTTTGCAAAAACCAGAACCAGTGCGATCAGCACGATCACCAGCAGCGCCAGTATGATGGGCAAGGAAAGCAATTTGTTTTGGCCTCCAATCCCGTCATCGCGCAAAGGGCCCATTGCCGCCAGGGTTTGGGGTGGCGGGTCTGCTTTTTTGCTGGCCGGTTCTGCTAGAGCGACACTCGAATCAGTTGTCGTTATTGGCGAAGCCGTGGCAATTGGCTCTGGCGTTGCGCTTTGGCTTCCAATTGCCGGAGTTGGTGTGGCGATAGCGTTGACAGCCAGATCGGTAGGCAAGCTTTCTTCGGTCGAACGGCGGCCACGCGAGTTTTTACGTGAACGTGAGCGAGTTTCCCGCTCAGAAGAATTGCTGGTTAATTCCGGTGAAGCCGATTCGGTCGAACTTTTCGTTGCGCGATTGTTTCGGTTGCGGTCAGTTCCGCTACGTTCCCGCACCTGCGGAAAGATGTCCACCGGATCGAGTTTGTGCATTGCGCTTTTCTTTTCCGGCGACATTGGTTGTTGTGGGATTGACGCATAGATGGAAAAAGAAAGCGACAAAAGTAGAGTTGAAGTAATAAGTGTCTTTTTCATGGGGTTGTTTTCTTGAGTTGTTTCAAAGCTGCCGAAACGCCACAACACCAAGCCAGACCAGTGCCACCATCAGCAGTGAGAGTAATGCTCCGTAAAAGACCAATTTGACGCTGGAGCCTTTCGCTCCGGATTCAGAGGCGTCCATAAACATAATGTCGTCTTCCGACTTCATCGGCGCCAGGGTAGTTGTAGATTCATTGGTGCGCGTGATCTGCTCAGACATCATGCGCAGTTCTTCTTCCTGTTTTCGCAAAACCTTCTTGTAGCCGTTTTCAGACGTTCGAAACTTTTCTTCCAGCTTCCGCAGCCTGGTTTCCATTTCGCTGACTTTCATTTCGGCCTCTGTTCGAGCCTGTTCAGCGGAAAGGCGCGCTTTTTGTTCGGTTTCAAATTGTGTTTGAAGTTGCGTCAACGCCTCATCGCTGCCCATTGAGTTTGTTAGGGCGGCTTGTCCGCCAATCGCAACTGCCAGATTGTCCAGGCCCATATCCTGATTAGGCATCAGGCTGGCCATTTCTTGCAGCATCTGTTCCGCCAGGACGCGCAATTCGGCTTCGCGGTGAAGCTTGGCTTCAGACGCTTTATATTTTTCTTCCATTTGGCGAGCGATGGCGTCAGCTTCATAAATCAGCGATTCCGCTGTTCTGGCGGCTTCTTCCGCAGCGCGGACTTTGGCTTCGGCATTTTTAGAAGCTTCTTCGGCGTTCCTGGCTTTGGTTTCAGCTTGCAAGCAAGCCGCTTCCGCTTCGGCGCGCGCGATTTCAGCGGCGGCATGGGCTTCGGCTTCCTGCTTCACGCGCTCTTCAAGCTCGACTTTGGCAATTTCGGCTTCGATTCGTTTCAATTCCTCTGACTGCGCGACGGCCTGCCACTGATTGGCGTCTTCTTGAAGCTGGTGGACCTTCACTTCGGCTTGTTTGCGAAGCTCGATCTGTTCATTCAGCCTGGCTTCTGCATGATGAAATTTTTCCGCTGCTTCGCGAGAGCGTGTTTCTGCTTCACGAGCAATGGCAAGTATCGCCGCTTTACGCCGCTCGATTTCCTGGCCCAGTGTTTCTGTCTTATTTGCGTCAGTTTTGGTTTCGTCCGTTGACGGTTTGTTCGCAGAGCTTTCTTTTTCAAAGGAGCTGGTTCTGGATTTCATTTCTGCCAGAACCGCTTCCATGCGCGTTTTGATTTCCGTGGTTTCAGTTGAGTTGGCAGTTTCCTGTTTGGCTTCCGGATGAGCTTCGGTGATGACTGAAGGCAGTCTCAGCTTTCCGGTGTTTCCTTTTGGACGTTCCAATGGCAAAACGTTACTAGGTTTGGAATTCGCTGGCTCGGCAGTTCGTTGATTCGATGTAGAAGTAGGCGAGGAAGCCGGCTTCGTGTCGGAGTAGTTTGCGTCACGCTTTTTCGCTTTTTCGGTAAGCATCGGTTTGTGTCTCCAGTTGTGAAAGGGAATCTATTTTTACGATCGAATGCTGTCTATTCGGTCAGTTTCAGCAGAGCCAGCAGCGATTGAATACACGAATGCTTTCTTCGCAGGCATCAATGAATTCAGCCAGCAAACAGCAAATTGTAATTGGATGTAATAGATCGCAAACGACAGATGTCAGCGCCATCAATAAAGCTTAGGCGCTAATGCATACTGTGTCAGGGAAGCTTGCTGCTGGGGTCGTAGCAGATCGCTATTGGGGGAAGCGTGAGAGGTTGGCAACGCAACTTACTAATTCGAATTTGTGGTGATAGGGGGGCGGGGCAAAAAATGAATCAAGCTCAGTATTGAGCTTGATAGGCATTAAACACAAACACGCTGAAGGAAGTCAATTACTAATTTTGTGTGAGTCGTAAATTTTCCATCAATTTCGAATTTGGCGAATCGTGTTTCGAATAAATCCCTGCTTGGGCAATTCTACAGGTTCACCGGATTCTTCTGCTTTGGCGATGGCCTTGGCTTCAGCTTCGATCGCAGCAAAGAACTGACCCGCCATCATCTTGGCGGCAGACTGAACCATTCGTTGACCTACACTAGCAAGAGTGCCGCCGACACTGACATCTCCGGAATAATGAACTGCGGTTTCTTCATCCTGCTCAACCAAGTTCAATGTGCCTTGTCCCTTCAAAAAGCCTGGCGCGCCTTTACCTTCGACGAGCATTTTGAAATGGCTCGGCTCCTCAATCTCCTCCAGTCGGATCAAACCCGTAAACACACCTTTGATGGAACCTATACCGGTCTTCATTGCCATTTTGTAAGAACCATCTTCGTTAGCGTCCAACGATTGGCACCCTGGAACGCAGCGTTGGAGAATTTCAGGAGAAACAAGCAGACTGAACAAACGTTCTTGGCAGGATTTTATAGTGTAGATTCCTTCGATCTTCATTGATGACTCCTTGTCTAATGATTTGGCGGCACCTGTTTAAGAGAGAATGATACAGGGCACTAAAATATAGTGAATTTTTTTCGCAGAAACTGCGAATTTTTTGCACGGACACCTAGACAAAATTAAAACCGTATCTATAATCCGTTTCACCTTCCCCATTGCGGTTCAGTAAGCATTCGTTTCAAGTTGTTGAGATTAACCCCATTATTTGGAGGTTGTGCCCCATGCGTTGTCAACATTGCAACTATCAGATTTTTGCCTACTCGCGGTGCTGTCCAAATTGCGGTCGTTCTGTTCAAATGCAAAGCATTCAACAATCAACAGGAGTTAAAGTGCCCCAAACGCGCTTTGATTTCTGGATGGCTGGAATAAGGCGGCAGCTTCACTTGACTCCCGTTCGTCGCACTACAGCATAAAATTTTTTCTGTTTGCGACGGTTTAGATTGTAAAACGCCTCGTCACTATTGATTTAACATCATAGTGGCGAGGCGTTTTTGTTTCGCCAAAAGCCTTAAAATCCTGCTCAATTTTTAATGTCGCTCAGGAATTGGGAATAAAGCGCTTCAGTTTGATCTTTGGTCAATTTGCCCGAATGAAT
>CAYLJQ010000643.1:0-4280 GCA_964383955.1 uncultured Heliomicrobium sp.
CAGGATGTTTGGATGAAAGCACAATCGCCAACACTAAAATTCTATCTCTTGAAAATTTAGCAGGCTTAAATTTAGAAAAGCCTGTAATCAGGCTTGATGACCTGCCGCTAAAATCGCTGCCTAAAATCAAACGAGTCTTCCCCAGCAAAGAAACTTGCTTACGAGTTAAGCAGGCTATTGTTCAAGCAGAAATAGAAGCAAAGCTAGCTATTTCCGAGATAAGGCAAAAAGCTAATGGGACGATTCAAGATGTCTTTGGATTTGCCTTTATTAAAACAGCCTCTACCGATTCAGAGATTACTTCCGCACTTGTGAAACTAGGCTATGCTGATCCCAGCCCAAGCTCGGATGAGTACTCTGTTCTGATCGGAAGAGCCGATTTAGAAACTGATTCCATTCTTTGCATCGAAGAGGCTGCCGCAAATGCGGCGGCTAATTACCTGACAAATGCTCTTGAGCAAGATTTTTACGTGGAAACTGTGTGGGATTAGCTATCAGACGGCAATTCAAACAATTTAGTCCAATATCTGCTTTGATCTCAGAATAGGATAAACCGTAGTGAGCACTCATCTAATAAGCACTCTTTTAGAACTCCAAAATCTTCTAAGCCAGCGAATCGTCATCATTGACGGAGCGATGGGGACGACGCTGCAACAGTACAATCTGGACGAAGCCGCTTATCGCGGGGAACGCTTCAAAGACTGGCCGCAGGATTTGAAAGGCAATCACGACGTGCTTTGCCTGACGCAGCCGCACATTGTCGAAGAAGTCCATCGCGCATACCTGGAAGCGGGCGCGGAGATCATCGAAACCAATACCTTCAACGCGCAGTCGGTTTCGCTGGCCGAGTTCAAGATGGAAAAGCTGGCGTACGAGGTCAATTTCGTCGCGGCGAAACTTGCAAAACAGGCGAAGGAAAAGTTTCTGGCCGAACATCCCGACCGTGTGGCCTTCGTCGCCGGAGCGTTGGGGCCGATGAACAAAACGTCCTCGTTGTCGCCGGATGTCAACGACCCGGCGTTTCGCGCCGTGACGTTTGATCAGGTCGCCGAATCGTATTACGAACAGGCAAAAGCGTTAGTGGATGGCGGCGCGGATATTTTGATGGTCGAAACGGTGTTCGATTCGCTGAATTCCAAAGGCGCACTTTTTGCGATTCAGAAGTTGTACGAAGATTTGGGCTATAGCCTGCCGTTGATGCTGTCATTCACCATCACCGATTTGAGCGGACGCACGCTAAGCGGCCAAACCGTTGAAGCGTATTTCAATGCGACTTCGCATGCGCCGCTGCTTTCGATTGGCATCAACTGCGCGCTGGGGCCGAAAGAAATGCGGCCTTATATCGAAGAGCTTTCCGCCATTGCGCCGATTTACGTCAGCGCCTATCCAAATGCAGGCTTGCCGAATCCCTTGCTGCCGACAGGCTTCCCTGAAACGCCGGAAACAATGGCTCCGCAGTTGGCCGAATGGGCAAAAGCAGGCTTTCTGAATCTGGTCGGCGGTTGCTGTGGAACCACGCCAGCCCACATCAAAGTCATTGCCGAAGCGGTCAAAAACATTCCGCCGCGCAAGCTGGCTCATCCGGACCCTTATCTGCGGCTTTCGGGGCTTGAAGCGCTGACGATTCGTCCGGAAACTAACTTCGTCAACATTGGCGAACGCACGAACGTCACCGGGTCACCAAAATTTTCCAAGCTGATCCTGAACAATCAGTACGAAGAGGCGCTGGCCGTTGCGCGCCAGCAGGTCGAAAACGGCGCACAGTTGATTGACGTCAACATGGACGAAGGCATGCTCGATTCGGAAAAAGCGATGGTGCATTTTCTGAATCTGATTGCTTCGGAGCCCGACATCGCTCGTGTGCCGGTCGTCATTGATTCGTCGAAATGGTCTGTCATCGAAGCCGGTTTGAAATGCACGCAGGGCAAAGCCATCGTCAATTCGATCTCGATGAAAGAGGGCGAAGACAAGTTCCGCGAATTGGCGCGATTGGTTCGCCGGTATGGCGCGGCGGTCATCGTCATGGCCTTTGACGAAAAGGGACAGGCCGATAATTACCAGCGCCGCATCGAAATCTGCGAACGCGCTTACAAAATTCTGGTCAACGAAGTCGGCTTCCCGCCGCAGGACATCATTTTCGATCCGAACATTCTGACTGTTGCCACAGGCATCGAAGAGCACAACAACTACGCTGTGGATTTCATTGAAGCCACGCGCTGGATCAAGCAAAACCTGCCCGGTGCGAAAGTTTCCGGCGGCGTCAGCAACATTTCGTTTTCGTTCCGCGGAAACAATGCTGTCCGCGAAGCCATGCATTCGGCGTTTTTGTATCACGCAATCAAAGCGGGACTCGATATGGGCATCGTCAATGCAGGGCAGTTGGCCGTGTACGACGAAATCCCGAAAGATTTGCTGGAACTGGTGGAAGACGTGTTGTTGAACCGGCGGCCTGACGCAACTGAACGGCTGGTGACGTTTGCCGAATCGGTCAAGCAGCGCGGCAAAGCCGAAGTTGTCGAAGACGAATGGCGTAGCGGAACGGTCGAAGAGCGCTTGTCGCACGCTTTGGTCAAAGGCATTGTTGATTACATTGATACCGACACCGAAGAGGCTCGACAAAAGTACGGCAAGCCGCTGAACGTCATCGAAGGCCCGTTGATGGCGGGAATGAACGTGGTCGGCGATCTGTTCGGTTCAGGCAAAATGTTTTTGCCTCAGGTTGTGAAGTCGGCTCGTGTCATGAAAAAAGCCGTCGCTTACTTGCAGCCATACCTTGAAGCCGAAAAGACCGCAGATTCCCAGCCGCAAGGTAAAATCCTGATGGCCACGGTCAAAGGCGACGTTCACGACATTGGCAAGAACATCGTCGGCGTCGTGTTGGGCTGCAACAACTACGAAGTGATTGATATGGGCGTGATGGTTCCGTGCGAAAAAATCCTCAACGCCGCGCGCGAACACAAAGTAGACATCATAGGTTTGAGTGGATTGATTACTCCGTCGCTGGATGAAATGCAGCACGTCGCACGCGAAATGCAGCGCGAAGGTTTTACCGTTCCGCTGTTGATTGGCGGGGCGACGACTTCGCGAGTTCATACGGCGGTGAAAATCGCCCATCATTACGAACCGCCAGTGATTCACGTGCTCGACGCTTCGCGTGCTGTGCCGGTTGTTGGCGCGCTGATCAACCCCGAAACTCGCGCAACTTTTGCGCTCAATAATCAAAGCCAGCAGCAAAAAGACCGCGAAGCTCACGAAGCAAGCCGCGAACAGCGAAAGATGCTGACACTAGAACAAGCTCGCGCCAATCGAACGCCGATTGATTGGGCCACAACGGAAATTGCCAAACCGGAATTTATCGGCACGCGGTTGCTGCAAAATTACAAGCTGGAAGACATCGTTCCGTTCATTGACTGGTCGCCGTTCTTTCACACCTGGGAACTGGCCGGAGTCTTCCCAAGAATTCTGGACGATCCGAAGGTGGGCGTTCAGGCGCGGAAACTTTATGAAGATGCGCGGAGTCTTCTGGATCAGATCGTCAGCCGTCGTTCATTGCGCGCAAATGGCATTTACGGATTCTGGCCGGCGAATTCCGTCGGCGAAGATATTGAACTTTACGCAGACGAATCTCGCTCTCGCGTGCTGACGACGTTTCACACATTGCGGCAGCAGGCTGAAAAGCGCGAAGGTCAGTTTAACCAGGCGCTCAGCGATTTCGTTGCGCCGAAAGAATCCGGCCGGATTGATTTTATTGGGGCATTCGCTGTTACCACCGGGCTTGGAGTAGAAGATTTGTGCGCCCGCTTTGAGCGCGATCACGACGATTACAGTTCGATAATGGCCAAAGCGCTGGCCGACCGGCTGGCCGAAGCCTTTGCCGAATTGATTCACAAACGAGCGCGCGAAGATTGGGGCTACGGCAAGCAGGAAAATCTGACCATCGAAGAGGTGATCAAAGAAAAGTACAGAGGCATTCGTCCAGCGCCGGGCTACCCGGCTCAGCCAGACCACACCGAAAAGCGCGCGCTTTTTGATTTGCTAGAAGCCGAACGGTTCACGGGAATTCAATTGACTGAAACGTTTGCGATGCTTCCTGCTAGTTCTGTTAGCGGTTTGTATTTCGGGCATCCCGAAGCGAAATATTTCGCTTTAGGGAAAATCGAACGTGATCAGACCGCAGATTACGCTCGGCGCAAGGCGATGGAGGTCAGGGATGTAGAACGTTGGCTTGGGCCGAACCTGAATTACGAGCCGTAGCCTTGCGCCACGCTGCCAAGTAAAAT
>CAYLJQ010000644.1:0-4278 GCA_964383955.1 uncultured Heliomicrobium sp.
TTTGGGAGCGTCAAACTTCGGAACCGAGGAACCGTCCGGACGAACTTTTTCAGCGCCGTTGATTCCCGGATCAACCAGATAAACCGGCACGCCCTGGTCGTTGACCAGATACTTTTTCGCTTCACCGTTTTCGTCCGTGTGATGCCAGACCAGATACGAGCCGCCGTCTTCACGTGCTTGAGGCCCCTTCAGCGATTCGCGCTCGCTCAATTTCGAAGTGTCGGCTTGCAGTACCACCGCCGCCGGTTGCTGTTGTTTCAAGTAAACCGTGCCGGTGTCGTTTAATCTTAGCAAGATCGGCCCAAGCACAATTGCTGAAGCCAGCGAGCCGAAGAGAATTGCCAACTGCTGATACTTTGGTGTCGCCCCCACCAAAAAGCCCGTCTTCAAATCCTGGGAAGTCGTTCCGCCGTTCGAAGCCGCAATGCAAACGATGGCTCCGACAGAAAGCGCTGTGACGTAATACGCCGGAGTCGTCCAGCCTACGACCAGGAAGATCAAACAGGTCAGCAGCAAGGTCGCGTATGTCATTCCTGAAATTGGATTCGATGAAGAACCGACTTCACCCGTCAGCCGCGATGAAACCGTGACGAACAAAAAGCCGAAGATGACAATCAGCAGCGCGCCCATAAAATTCATGTGCAGGCTGCGAAAAGCCATAATCATCACCATCAACACGACGATTCCGATGATGACCCATTTGATCGGAACGTCCTGTTCAGTGCGTGGCAGGTTGTTTTGATTGCTCGACTGAGAACCACGCAGGTCGCGCACACCGCTTTTGATGCTGCCCCAGATGACCGGCATAGAACGAACAACACTGATGATGCCAGCCGCCGCAACTGCGCCAGCGCCTATGTACAGCACGTACGCACTGCGAACCTGATCCGGCGACATGTCGCTGATCAGTGTCGTTGCCGGAGCCAGCGGGGCGCTCAGCGAATCGCCGAAAAATTTGATTGCAGGAATCAGTACCAGATAGGCCAGCACACCTCCGCCAACCATCAACCCGGAAATGTAAGGGCCGATGATGTAGCCCACGCCGAGCAGTTCCGGGGAAATTTCCGCGGAAACCGACCCACCTTTGAATGGTGCGCCAAATATGCGTTCGGGAACTTCTTTCCACATTTTGAACGCGGACATCAGCGACTTGTACGCCAGGCCGATGCCGAAGCCTGTGAAGATTGTTTTTGCTCCGATTTTGGTTTCGCTGATTTCGGCTGTGCCTGCTTTTTCTGCTTCACGCAGTGACTCGTCGTCTGCGCCAGCCTTCAGAACTTCGGCGCAGGCAGTGCCTTCCGGATATTTCAACACACCATGTTGTTGAACGATCAGCGCACGCCGAAGCGGAATCATCATCAGAATCCCCAGCAAGCCGCCCAGCACTCCGACCAGCATGACGTTCAGGATTTCCAGATCGAATCCTAGAATCATGATTGCGGGCATGGTCGCTCCGAATCCGAATGCGATGGATTCGCCAGCCGACCCCGCAGTTTGCACGATGTTATTTTCCAGAATCGTCGCGTTTCGTAATCCGACTTTCGACAACAGCCGAAAGATCGTGATCGAAATGACGGCCACAGGAATCGAAGCGCTGACTGTCAATCCGGTTTTCAGTACCAGATAAAGCGACGAAGCGCCGAAGACGATTCCCAGCAGCGTGCCGAAAATCAGCGGCAACACAGTCAATTCTCGCAAATTGGTTTTGTCGGGAATGAATGGTCGAAACGTTGTTGAACGATCAGAAGAATGGTTCGCAGCCATGCGCGAGTCTCCTTGCTTTGTTGGATGTTGAATCGAGATTTGGTGGTGACGAACTTTACAGGATTCATCGGCTGCGGAAAAGCGACAACTCCCTACAATGCATAAATCACTTTGGTCTTATGGCCGGAGAATGAAATAAGAAAGCTAGTGCTAGAAAAATAGCACTAGTGGCTTGACGGTTCTTAAACGAGATGCTAAAAATCCAGCATCAAGATGCTAGAAAGTTAGCATGTAGAAGATTCACAAGAACGCACCCGTCTTACCAAGGAGAGCAAGAAGCAAATATGAGCGGTAATTCTCACCAACATCTGAGCCGCCGGGAGCGGCAAATTATGGATGTAATTTACCAGCGCGGGCAGGCCACTGCCGCAGAGGTTCAGGAAAATATGCCAGACCCGCCGGGTTATTCTGCCGTACGCGCGATGTTGCGGTTGCTGGAAGAAAAGGGATACCTGCATCACGAACAGGACGGCCAGAAATACATCTTCAAGCCAACGCTTGCCCGCGAAAAAGCCAGAAAGTCTGCGCTAAAGCAGATGCTGGAAACCTTCTTTGATGGTTCGACCGAGCAGGCAATGGTGGCCTTGCTAAATTTGTCCAAGTCGAAATTGAGTGACGAAGAGCTTGACCGGCTTTCGCAGATGATCTCAACAGCCAAAAAGGAGGGAAGGTAGCAATGACATCTCTCATGGCGCTTAGCCTGATGACGAACAGCTTGTTTGGAAGTGTGCAGTTTTTGCTGGATTTGGCGTTGAAAAGCACCGTTCTTCTTTTAATGGCCTGGGTTCTGGCTGCATCGCTGCGAAATGCTTCTGCCGCGATCAGGCATTGGGTCTTGAGCGCGGCGATAGTTGGAGTGCTGGCCCTGCCGATTTTGTCGCTGATGCTGCCAAGCTGGAGGCTGGATATTTTGCCTGCGCTCTCTTCTGAGCCGACAACCAGTTTGGAAACAAACGCATTTGCTTCAGCTCCGGTGCTGCCCGCAACACCAACCGTTTCGATTCCTGATGAAAGCGCCAGCCAATTCGTGACCATCACTCCTGTTGAAACAACGCGGACGCCCAGGTTCGAGATTGAATCTGACGGCATCGTGCCGAGCACGCCACAGAAAGCTGCCTGGCCAACAATCGTGCCGCCTTTCATTTGGTCACTGAATTGGGGAGTGGCAGTGTTGGGATTTTGGGGATTGGGAGCTTTGCTGATCGTTGCCAGATTGCTTGCCGGAATTTACAGGGTGTTGGCGCTGGCCAATCAAGCCAAGCCGATTACGGAAAGCGTGTGGACTTCGCTGGCGGGCAATTTAGCAGCAAGGTTGGGCATTCGAAGCCGGGTTGGATTGCTGCAAAGCAAACAGATTGAGATTCCTATGACTGTCGGAGCTTGGCGCTCCATTGTGATGTTGCCTGCGGATGCCGATCAATGGTCGCAACAATGCCGCAATGTGGTTTTGCTGCACGAATTGGCGCACGTCAAACGCCGGGATTGCCTGATTCAAAATCTGGCCCAATTTGCTTGCGCGCTTTACTGGTTCAACCCGCTGGTTTGGATGACGGCAAAACGGTTGCGAGTTGAGCGTGAACTGGCTTGCGATGACCGGGTCTTGGAAGCTGGCACTAAAGCAACTGACTATGCCAATCACCTGGTTGATATTGCCAGAGCGTTCAAATCAAACGGATATGATGGGGCAGGTTCGATGCAGCCCTATTCGCCTGCTGTCGGTATGGCCTGTTCGCAACTGGAAAGCCGCGTGCGTTCAATTCTTGATCCCAAAGTGAAACGATGCGGACTGAATCGCTTGAGTGTATTCACCGCAAGTTTGGGTGCAGCCTGTCTGATTTTGTCACTGGCAGCTATACAGCCCTGGAAAGCTGAAGCTTGTTTTCCGGTTAGCTCTCCAGATTTTTCCCAGTCACAAGCCAAAGAAAATTCCGTTGTGCCAATAAACGCTGCCGGAGCGCAAAAAACTGAAGCAAAGCTTTCAGTTGATCCCTCTGAAACTGCTGCCAAATTGTCTGTGGAACAAGAGCGCCCGGAACCTGATGCGCCGGAATCTGAAGCTTCTTTGCCTGAGCAGCAAAACGAGCAGGCGAAACCTGCTGCTTCAGAGTTGACCGCAGATCAGCTTATTCAGATGAAGGTACACGGAGTGACTCCGGAATTTATCGAGTCCATGCGCAAAGCAGGCCTGGAAAACCTGACGGTTCAACAACTGACCAGTCTCAGGGTTCACGGCATCGGCACAGATTTTATCAGTCAGGCTCGGAGCTGGAACGGCGGACAGATTACTGTCAATGAAATGGTTCAGTTGAAAGTCAGCGGTGTGACTCCTGAATACATCGCCGCAATGAAGCAGGCTGGTTACGATGGGTTAAAACTGCATCAGCTTTCCAGCATGAAAATTCACGGTGTGACGCCGGAGTTTGTCGCGGCAATGCGCAGGGCGGGTTATGGCACATTGCCGGCAGAGCAACTGACAGTTTGAAGATTCACGGCATTGACGAAAAGTATGCCGAG
>CAYLJQ010000645.1:0-4271 GCA_964383955.1 uncultured Heliomicrobium sp.
TCCGAAAACTCATACTCGCTTTCCAGTTATCCAAATCTACCTTCCGTATCAAAGTTTCTCGACTATTGATCTAAACAAAGCGCAGTCATCAATTTGTGATTGTTGCCGGAGCTGTCAGCGTATCCAGACTTCTGGTTGAAAATGGCGGAACAAGTCTTGCCTTTTGGAAAGACTCCAAATTATCTTTTACACGTCATTTCTCGTGTAGTTGTAAATCACAGTCATCCACTGCCAGATAAAACTGTTTTCTTCATTCACCCAAATGGACCTGAAGGTGTTTTAACTAGGTTTTATGATCTGGGAAGAATTAAGTAAGCCGTCAACATCAGGCAACATAAACCATCAGGAGGATAGAATGCATAGACACCAGGCTTTCCTAAAAAACCTCACTTTGCAGGTTGCAGGTCTGCTGCTTCTCTCGGTGGCATTTTTTGGCTTTGCTGCTGCTCAAACTGGAACATCAACAGTAGGCGGCACTGTCCAAGATGGGCCAGGAGCTGCAATTTCCGGCGCGAAAATTACGCTGAAAAATGTGGCAAAGAATTTTAGCCGCGAAACCACCAGCGATTCTGCTGGCAATTTCGCTTTCAACGTTGTGCCGCCAGACACGTATGTCATTGAAGTTGAGGCCAACGGTTTTAAGAAGAATGTGATCAGCGAGGTCAAAGCGTTGACTGATAATCGCGTGACCGTAAGTATCACGCTGGAAATCGGACAAGTGACAGAAGTGGTCAATGTCTCGGCTTCCGCGGCTGAAAACATTGTCAATACCCAGGATGCCAGTCTCGGCAACAATTTCGTTTCCCAGCAAATTATCCAGCTTCCGTTGAATGCCCGTAACGTAGGGAATCTGCTAAGCCTGCAACCGGCAGTGACCTCGTCTGGTTACGTCGCTGGCGGTCGTAGCGATCAGGCCAATTTGACGATTGACGGACTGGATGCAAACGATCAGCAGGACGGAACCGCATTTAGCCCTGTCATTCGCGTTAGCCCGGACACGATCGAAGAGTTCCGCGTGACGACTGTTAATGCAAACTCCACCCAGGGACGCTCTTCCGGCGCGCAAGTCGGATTCATTACCAAGAGCGGTACCAACCAATTCCATGGAAACCTGTTTGAATATCATCGCAACACCATTACGACGGCCAATGATTTCTTTAACAACCGCAGCGGTGTGGCGCGTCCGAAACTGATCCGCAATAATTTCGGCGGCTCGCTGGGCGGCCCGATCATCAAGGATCGTTTCTTTTTCTTCTATAACTACGAAGGCCGGCGCGATGCCAAAGGTACCAGCGTCGTGCAAACGGTTCCGCTGGCAAGCCTAGGACGCGGCGAAGTGAAATTCTTTGCGTCGAATGGACAACAGATCACGCTGACGGCGGCGCAGATCAACGGTTTGACTTCCAACGGCACGCCCACGGGCGCTGCGGTGGTGGATGTGAACCCCGCTGCATTGTCGGTCCTGGCAGCCGCAGCTCAACGTTACCCATCTAATGACAATACGGTTGGTGACGGGTTGAATACCGGAGGATTCCGCTTCAATCAACCGCAGCCTGCCAGATTGGGCGCACATACTGCGCGGTTCGATTTGAAACTGACCGATGCGCAAACGATCTTCTTCCGTGGCAATTACCAAAACGATACCTTTGTCACGGCGCAGCAGTTTCCTGACACGCCGACCCAGGCAACCTGGAGCCATCCTAAGGCTTTGGCAGTTGGTTATATTTGGACGATCAGTCCAAAACTGATCAACGATTTCCGCTATGGAATCACGCGCGATGCGATCAGCATCCAGGGAGATTCCTCGGCTAATGCTGTCACGTTCCGGCAAACCTTTTCCGACCGTGCTTACGCGCGCAGTCTCACTCGTATCACTCCCGTCAATAACTTTACGGACAACGTCAACTGGCGCCCAAGCAATTCGCACAGTTTCGACTTCGGAACGAACATTCGAACGATCCGCAACCTGCGTAACAATTTTGCGCCTGCCTTTGACAACGGCGTGATGAACCATTCGTTTTACGCTGGTGCAGGTTCGGTTGTGAGCGCGCCGGTCAATGCTTCCTTGACGACGCTTTTCCCCACCTTGCCTGCAGGGACGACAATCCGTTCTGACTGGAATAACAATGCCAGAATTGCGCTGGCACAAGTGTTCGGACGAATTTCACAATACACTGCCAACTTCAATTTCGGGTTGGATGGAAAGCCGCAAGCAGCAGGCAGCCCTGCAACGCGTGAATTCGCCACCGAAGAATATGATGTTTATGGCCAGGATGTCTGGCGGTTGCGTAACGATCTGACAATGACGCTTGGACTTCGGTACGGATTGAGCCGCCCGGTTTATGAAACGCAGGGGTTCCAGACCAAACCGAACGTCGGCCTGGAAGATTATTTGAACAAGCGTATTGCTGCCGCCAAGCAGGGGATTAACTATACGGATCCGATCCAAATCCTTTTGTCGGGACCGGCAAATGATGCTGAAGGTTTTTATCCCTGGGACAAGAATAACTTCCAACCACGCGTTGCTGTTGCCTGGAATCCGAAATTCCGAGACGGTTTCCTGGCCAAAGCCTTTGGCAAAGATGGCGCGTCAACATTCCGTGGCGGCTTCGCCATGACCAATGACTATTTTGGCCAAAGACTTGCCCTCGGCTTCGACGCCAACAACGTTTTGGGCTTCCAGTCTTCGTATACGATTTCAGCAAACACATACAATGTGACGACCAACCCGGCTCCGCTCTTCACTGGGCTTGGACAGGACATTCGCTCATTGCCGAACATTGTTGTTCCTGGAAATTTGACCTTCCCGAAACAGCAGCCGCTGAACGATGCACGTCGTATCGAAGGTTCGCTGGATAGCAATCTGGTTTCCCCCCAAAACTATGTTTGGAACTTCACGTACAGCCGTTTGATTCCGGGCGGTTTGGTGGTGGAAGCTTCCTATGTTGGTCGCGTAGCGCGCAAACTGCTGGCGACGCGCGACGTGATGGCCCTGAATAACATTACTGATCCGAGGTCAGGACAGGATTGGTACACGGCAGCGGGCATTTTGCAGGATTTGCGCATTAAGAATACGCCGATTTCGCAAATTCCCAATTTGCCGTTCTTCGACAACATTTACGCGCGTGGCACGGTTGCAACGGCAGTGGACGATTATCTGGGAACGGATTACGCCGCCGCAGGTCTTTCCAACACTCAGGCAGCGTATGCCGCAATGGCCGAAGTTCTGGCGACAGACTGGACTTCGCTGCAAGATGCTCTGGATTTGGGCACCGGCAAGCCATTGTTTTTCAACCGTCAATATGGCGCACTTTCCGCTTACGGAACGATCGGTAACTCCGATTATCACGGTGGTTCCTTGAGCATCCGTCAGCGATACAAAGGCGTAATTTGGGATTTCAATTACACCTTGTCGAAATCCATGGATGACGCGTCCGGGTTGCAGACCAGCGGCGTCTACGGAGCGGCATTCATCCTGAACCCGCTGCGTCAGCGTGACAATCGTTCGGTTTCTGACTTTGACGTGCGTCACATCGTCAACTTCAACTCCGTTTGGGACCTGCCGTTTGGCAAGGGCAAAGCCCTGTTTGGCAACTCCAACACTGCGGCGGATTACGTCATCGGCGGCTGGCAATTAAGCACGATTGCCCGTTACAGCAGCGGCATTCCTGTCGTTGATCCCTTCGACAACAACGGTTGGGCGACCAACTGGAACATCCGCAGCTACGGCGTCCAGGTCAGACCGCTGAAAGCTTCGCCGACACGCGGCAGTGGAACGGCGGCGCCAAACCTGTTTAGCGATCCGACCTACGCTTACCAGAGCTACCGCAGCCCGCGCGCAGGCGAAACCGGGAACCGCAATTTGCTTCGTTACCCTGGGTTCTTCTCGCTCGACTTCGGACTTTTCAAGGTTTTCAAGATGCCGTACAACGAAAGCCATAACCTGCAATTCCGATGGGAAGTTTTCAACGCCACCAACACGCAGAGCTTTACCGGCTTGACCGGATTCAGCGTTGGACTTGACCCGTACCTGGGTGGGTCTGGCGGAGTGCCGCTGCCCAACTTCGCCAATTTCACGGGCGTGCAACGTCCGTTTGGTGAAACCACCGGAGCGCGCATTATGCAGTTTGCATTGCGTTATCAGTTCTAGTTTCAAAACAAAAACTGGAATTCAAAAAGGCTGGCCAACAGGGTTTACTGTTGGCCAGCCTTTTTATATGTGCGCCCGGCAGGGCGCATTCACTTGAGGGTGAAAGTCCCTTACGACCCCG
>CAYLJQ010000646.1:0-4270 GCA_964383955.1 uncultured Heliomicrobium sp.
CTTCCCCAAGGTGAATGCATATTTCGAGCCAGCGATTAATAAGCCAATGACAATGGCACTTTTCAACCCAAGATAAGCAAGCCTGATCCATTGTTGATCCGTGACCTCTCCAAACCGAGCAATACTATAAAATCCAAATACGATTCCCGCCACAAGCATCAAGAACCCGACTAAATACCAAAGATTACCAAACCATCGATTTCTATTCTCTTGCTTACTAAGCGAGGAAAGCGATTCCTCAATATACTCAGCAGCGTTTGATTCGATGCGCTTTTTGGTTTCGACTTTTTCCTTCTCTTCGACAACTTTTCCAGCAACAAATTTGGCGATCGCACGATCAATTTCTTGCACTGCTAAGACTATTTCCAATCTACTCTTAGCGAAGACTGCCTGGATATTCCTAACGACATCAGGTACATCGATAAGGCCATACACAAAAGGAATCACCAATTTTCGCCTTCTCCAGGCCATAGCGTTACCAAGTTCGGTCATTACATATTGCGAGTTAATCGAATTTTCAGTTAGGAGAGAAATGAAAACATCAGATGATTCAAGGGCCACTTCAAGTGCCGTTCGCCAATCGTCTCCAGGGGCAATAGCGTCAGAGTCGATACTTATTTGATGGCCTTTTTCTTCGAGCCTAGTTGATAATTCACGAACGAGCTCCTCATCAGTGCGGGTATAAGAGATGTAAATTTTAGCCATAGAATTTCCCTCTCACTCCTATCATCTATTTTCCGCACAAGTTCTTTATTGTCCTGCCACCGTCGCGCTTGGCGAAGGCTGTGGTGAAGGCGCGGCCATCGGCAGCGGTTTGCTTTCCGTGACGCCGCCCCCTTCTTTGATGACGTAAAGCTGGTTTGCCGCCATGCCTGACAGCTTGTCTATTTTTCCGTTGGGCCATTCGATTTCGACGCGATCAATTTTGTCGTTGCGGCCAAGGCCGAAGGTCAGCGCCAGATCGCTTTGCGAACAGTAGCTGGATCCGCTGTGGACGGTTTGCCACTGCTTTGTGCCATCGGGAAGGAAGATGGTCAGCTTCGCGCCAATGCCATTTCGATTGGAGCCAGCGCCAACGGTTTTGAACCTGGCAAAGCGCGCCTGATTGCCGCCTTCATTTCGAAGCAGGTACGCTGGGCCGCCGTTGGTCGTCATCAAAACGTCCAGGTCGCCATCGTTGTCAAAATCAGCATAAGCCGTTCCGCGCGCAACCAATGGGCGGGTGAAGGGCTTGCCAGCTTTGGCAGTCATTTCGGTGAATTTCTTTTTGCCTTCGTTGTGGAACAGCTTGGGCCGCATGGCATAGGTGATTTTCGGTTGGACTTTGTTGATGTCGTCGGCAACGTGGCCGTTCGCCAAAAAGATGTCCGGCTTGCCATCCAGGTCGTAATCGAAAAAGAAAAGTCCGAACGTCAAACTGAGCAGTGTCGCCTGCCCCAAAGTCGTGGAGGGAGCTTCGTCAATGAAAAGTCCGGATTTGCCTTCGTTGTGATACACGCCGAGCATTTCGTTGGAAAAGTTGCCGACAATCAAACTGGCGTATCCGCTGCCATCGTAGTCGGCGAAATCAACGCCCATGCCTGCGCGGGCTTTGCCTTCTTCGCTGAAGGCGACTCCGGCAGTGGTGGCGACTTCGGCAAACGTGCCATTACCGGCGTTCTTGTAAAGCTTGTTCGGCTGCGTGTCGTTGGCGACAAAAATATCAACCCATCCGTCGCGGTCGTAATCAAACGTCGCCACGCCAAGTGATTTGCTGGTCGGATCGCCAACGCCAGCGTTTGCCGTCACGTCTTCAAACTTGCTGCCCGTGTTGTGATAAAGCCTGGCCGATTGGCCTTTATAACTTTCGGGCGTGCAATAACTTTTATTCGCGCCGTCCAGCGTGCAATTCAAATCCTTTTCAAGGGACCATTCGACGTAATTGGCGACAAACAAATCCAGCTTGCCGTCTTTGTCATAATCCAGCCACGCGGCGCTGGTCGAAAAATCCGTTGCCAAACCGCCGACGCCCATTTTGGCAGTGACGTCCGTAAATTTGCCATTGCCCGCGTTGCGGAAAAGTTTATTTTCGCCAAGCGCCGTCACGTAAATGTCGTCGAATCCATCGTTGTCGTAATCGCCAATGGCCGCGCCCATGCCAAACATGGGTTTCGCAAGTCCGGCGGCGGCAGTCACATCCGTGAACGTGCCGTTCTGGTTGTTGTGATAAAGCGCCATCACCGAACGGCGTTTTTTCGGCGCATCTTCAAAATCTGTTGAATTGATCAGCAGCAGGTCCTGCCAACCGTCATTGTCGTAATCCAGAAATGCGCAGCCTGACCCCGTCGTTTCGGGCAAATACTTTTTTCCGTAAGCGCCGTTGTTGTGGCGAAACTTGATTCCCGCTTGCGCGGTAACATCGGCGAATTCAACCGGCGCGAATTTGTCCGGCAGTGGCGGCAGCGTCGCTGCCGCTGTGGATGGAGAAGCCGCTGCTTCAGGCGATGCTTCTGTGGCCGCTGTAGCAGGAGTCGCGGCTGGAGCCGGTTGAGTTGCCGGTTGCTGGCAAGCAGCCAGCAAGAAAAGGAATAACAAGACCGTAAGCGAACTAATTAACCTCATCTTTGTTCTCGCAATCGAAAATTCGAAGTGTTGAATTGGGTTGTGGTTGACCGGCTGCGAGACTACGAAATCCGGCGGTTTGATGCAAGCATTTGCAGCAAAGCCTCCGCGTGTAAATTACACGCGGAGGCTTTGGTTAAATTATCCGGATTGAACCCGGACTTAAGCGAACTGGCGTCTGCCGGAGCGACGCGAATTGAAGGACCGAAAATGGCCACGAGCCTGCATTGGCGATGATGTTTTTTCAGTGACAGAAGCCATACCGCCGAAACCATCCACAAGGATGCGTTCGACTTTTTGTCCCGTCAATTTTTCAATTGCACGCATTGAAAGTTCATCAACCGGCGTCAGCAATGACAGCGCCTGGCCTTCGTTGCCTGCGCGTCCTGTGCGGCCGATGCGGTGAACGTAATCTTCCGCCACATCCGGCAGGTCAAAGTTGATGACATGCGAAATCGAATCCACGTCAATTCCGCGAGCAGCAATGTCAGTCGCTACCAAAACGCGAAACCGTCCATCCCGAAAACCGCGCAATGCCGCTTCGCGTTGAGACTGCGAACGGTCGGCGTGAATGCGATTGACCTGATGTTTGCGTGCGGCCAGCAACGTGGACAAGCGTTCGGCTCCGCGGCGAGTGCGAGTGAATACCAGCACACGTTCAAAGCGTTCGCGTTCCAGCAGATGCAGCAACAGATTGGTTTTCGATTCCAGCGCCACCGGATAAGCCGTTTGCTTGACAGTCACTGCGGCTTTGCCGCGCGGGTTCACGTTCACGATTTCCGGCGATTCCATGTATTGACGCGCAATTTCTTCAACTGCCGCGGACATCGTCGCCGAAAACAAAAGCGTTTGCCGCTGCCTGGGCAACAAACTGATAATCTGGCGAATCACCGGCAGAAAGCCCATATCCAGCATTCTGTCGGCTTCGTCCAACACCAACACTTCAACGCGTGATAGATCAATCGTTTTATTTTCGATGTGATCCGTCAAGCGTCCTGGCGTGGCAATGACGACCTGAGCGCCTTTCCTCAGTTCCAGATTCTGTTTATTGAAACTTGCGCCACCGACAACTGTCACGGCGCGGACTTTCCGTTTGGCGTCCAGTTCGTGCAGATTGTCGGTCACCTGCGAAGCCAGTTCGCGCGTCGGCGTTAAAACCAAAACCCGCACCGCGCGTTTGCTTTCGCGTTTTTCAGTGGCCAATCTTTGCAAAATGGGCAGCAAGAATGCTGCCGTTTTGCCTGTGCCTGTAGAGGCACAGCCAATCAAATCAGAGCCGGCCAGAACAACAGGGATCGCCTGTCGTTGAATGGGCGTTGGCTCTACATAACCAAGGGATTTACAACGATCAGCCAGTGGCTGATTCAATCCCAACTCAACAAAATTCATTACGTTCCTTTAGGCGCGTTTTCCAAAATTCGAACCGCGCAATTATCTGGTTCAGAGAACCATCTCCCCACGAAGCCACACGAAGTTTCACGAAGAAAACAAAAATATTTCTTTCTCCCTCATGTCTCTTCGTGTGCTTTATGGGAGATTTTCTTTCGAACGCTAATGTCTAGTAGCGTCCGCCACCACGACCGCCGCCGCCACCGCCACCGCCACCGCCGCCGAAGCCGCCACGACCACCACCGCCACCGAAGCCGCCACGACCGCCACCACGGCCACC
>CAYLJQ010000647.1:0-4262 GCA_964383955.1 uncultured Heliomicrobium sp.
TGTGGGCTTTGCCCAAGGCCGTGCGACAGGCAGCAATACTGATAGCAATTATGCCCAAACGGATCTGAAAGAAATTTCCAGTCACGCTGCGGAACTGGACGGTCACAAAGTGGCAGTTACTGCTGACATTATTTCCATCGGCGCTGATAGACGGTCGCTGGTTGTTTTTGACAACAGCACAAAAACGCTGGCCAATGTGTCGCTGGCTCAATTGAGCAAGTCACAGCGTCATAGTTTGATCGCCGATCCGATTCATCGCGTTTCGGTTTTTGGACGCGTCGAAATCAAAAACGGACGCGCATTGATCAAAGCGGATCAGGTTATGCCATTGACGACAAATCTGGTAGCCAGCGAATAAACTGGCAAGCCCAAAAAGCGAATAAAAGGCGGCAAGCAGAACACTCTGTTTGCCGCCTTTTTCCTAGCCGAAGAGTTTCGCGCAACCAGCCGCTTTCCAAACACGTCCCTATAATTGCAATCTTGCAACTTTAGGACACGGACGCTTAAACTGCCGATCCGAACCGTCATCATTAAGTACCAAACCAAATTTCGACACAAAGCCTCAATAGCGAAAGGCTGTTGACCACCCTTTGGAGGAAAACCTTATGTTCAACCGTAGCTACAAACGGGCAACACCGCTTATCGTTGCGTTGCTCGTCTTCAGCCTGAGCGGCATCGCTCAGGTCGCACAGGTCGAAAAAGTAGACCTGGACATGATGAAAAAGATCCGTGAAGAAGGCATGGAGCGGTCAAAAGTCATGGATACCATCAGTTGGATGACCGACGTGATCGGACCGCGACTTACCGGATCGCCCCAAATGAAACACGCAAATGAATGGACGAAGCAGCGGCTGACGGAATGGGGAATGGAAAACGCCCACCTGGAATCCTGGGGGCCATTCGGTCGTGGATGGACACTGGAAAAATTCTCGGCCAACGTCACGGCACCGGTGCCATTTCCGCTGATCGGCTATCCGAAAGCCTGGACTCCGGGCACGAATGGTCCAATCGTCGCCGAAGTCATTTACCCTGACATCAAAACCGAAGCCGATTTTGAAAAATATCGCGGCAAGTTGAAAGGTGCGATTGTGCTGACTGCGCCCATGCGTGATGTAAAAGCCTGGTTCGACTCGCCCGGTAAACGCTTCAATGACGAACAGTTGCTGGCGATGGCAAATGCCGACCTGGCAGCTCCGCGCGCTGGAGGCGGACCACGTGGCCCCGGTGGCGACCCGAATTTTCGCCAACAGATGGAGCTTAATGCCAAGAGAACTGAGTTCATTCGTTCAGAAGGCGCGGCAGTGCTGGTGGACACCGGACGCGTTGGCGACGGCGGCACCCTTTTCGTTTCCGCCGGAGGCCGACGAGACAAAAACGCGCCCCAGGCGCTGCCTTCGATAACCCTGACGGTTGAACACTACAACCGACTTATGCGTATGCTGCAAAAAGGGCAGAAAGTCACAATGGAAGTGGACATCAAAGCGAAGTTTTATGATGACGACCCGATGGCATACAACACAATCGCTGAAATTCCCGGCAGTGACTTGAAAGACGAAGTCGTCATGGTTGGTGCGCACATGGATTCGTGGCACAGCGGCACCGGCGCTACGGACAATGCAGCGGGTTGCGCAGTTGGAATGGAAGCAATGCGAATTCTGAAGGCGCTTGGCGTCAATCCTCGCCGCACCATTCGCATCGGTCTTTGGAGTGGCGAAGAGCAAGGCTTGCTGGGATCGCGCGCTTATGTCGCCCAGCACTTCGGCGCACGTCAAGCTGCACAGGGTCAGCCAGCAGCGGGCGGACCTGGTGGTGGCGGTTTTGGCGGCCCCCAAGGTCCTCTGGTCACCAAACCGGAACACGAGAAGTTTTCAGTCTATTTCAACCTGGATAATGGGACAGGCAAAATTCGCGGCATCTATCTGCAAGGCAATGAATCCGCGCGTTCAATTTTCCGATCCTGGCTGACACCCTTTGCGGACCTGGGCGCTTCAACTATCACCATCAACAACACGGGTGGCACCGATCACCAGGCGTTCGATGGCGTTGGATTGCCTGGCTTCCAGTTCATTCAGGACACGGTTGAATACGACACACGCACGCACCATTCAAACATGGACGTGTACGACCGCATTCAAGCCGACGATATGAAACAGGCTTCCGTGATTATGGCTGCGTTTATTTACAACGCTGCGATGCGCGACGGAAAATTCCCGCGCAAACCCATGCCGGGAACTGCTCGATAGATTGATAAAAAAGGCTGGATTGAAAATGGCGCGGGCTTCGGCTTGCGCCATTTTTTATGAAGGATGCCTGACAAAGGCTTTTCTTTTACTCAGAGTTTCATATCTCTTCAGGGTTTCGAGTTCTTTACAAACCAAACTCCTGTGACTGTCAGCTCCTTGGCGTGGGCCATGTCTCTGGCTTCAGCAAGATTCTCTGCGTAAAGCCCCTGCTCCCGATAAATCCGCAAACTGTCTGTTCCAAATCCACAGGCTGGGCCAAGAAGCCGCAGCTTGGGGTCTTCCGTCTTGTACTCATAAGCCTGCTCGCCAGTGGCAAAACGTTGTATTGCATCGTCCATGTCCAGCAAAATCACAAGCATTTCTTTTCCTCGTATGCCATGCCAATCAGTTTTTTGGCCAAAGGTTCGAATTATTTGCCCACGAATTCCGATTGTTTTCGGAAGCAATCGCAAGGCCCACTGTCAACTTACACAGTGCAGGGCCCTCCCTAACAGTTACCGGCTTCCACCTGTTGTCTCTGCAGGCTTCACGGCGTCTGTGATCATAGCCTGTGAAGTCTCGCGTTTGATCAGAATAATTGCATGCTCACAATTGGCACGATTGATGTACCCTTCGCCGGAAACAGCTAAAATCTTTCCGCTGTTCGATTGAAACCGCCAACGGTAATCGCCAGCACCATCTTGATAAATTTCGAATTTAGCCATTTCTTCCCTTCCTTACGTCTGCCTTAAGAAGTTCGCGTTAAACTGCTGTTCGGGATTTGAGCGCGAAGTTAATCTTCTCTTCAGCGGCGACCTTGGTTTCTCCCAGCACTTCGGAAACTTCGCAAACCAGTAACCGCTTCGCCTTTTCCAACATCCAGTTCTCTCGAAATGAAAGCGATTTATTTTCGTTCAGCTGGGTTAACGATTCGACAACCTCTGCCAGATCAAACGCCGAACCGGACATCAACAATTTCATATTGTCCTGAATTCGTTGCTTCCAGCTCTTGGCAGTTTGTCCGGGCAAGGCCAATTGCCCTAACAGCTCCGGAATTTCCGCCTTCTTCAGCAAATCTCGCAAACCGATTGTCTTAACCCTTTCCACAGGGACAAGCAATTCGCCGCCACTGTCATCCAGAAGCATCAGCCGATAGAAGCTTACCGGATTGCCAGCGACTTCACGGTTCACAATTGAATCCACAACGCATGGCCCCTGGCTTGGATAAATCACTTTGCTTCCCACATCCATCTTCACTGGCATCTCCTTTCTGAGAGTTGCGCCAATCGCCAGCTTGCCGGCTTGGCGATAAATTGAATTTCGCCGCAGCAGATTTTAAAACCGCAGGTCTTCAATCGAGTTTCGCGTTTCTCAACTGACGCGAATGGAATTCACGGCAGGAGACTCGCTCCTAAATCTCATCAGGCCGATGGCGACACTCGCAACAGGAAGCAAGCCGATGAGCAGGAGACTTCCGACCAGGCCGGATTGCCAAAAAGTTCCCGAGCTTCGCCCGCCAATTGCGAACAAAATCATCGGAGCAATCACAACTCCGATAAACATTGTCAGGAATTTCGTCTTGGAAAAATCCTCTCCGGAAAATACCTTGAGTTTTTGCAGGGTATCTTGAATAAACATTATCTGCTCCTTGGAAGGTGAGCTAAGCAGTTCAGATAGTCTGGATGATCCCAGAGGAGCTGATGAAGAGAGTGAGCCAGGCTCAGTTCATATTCACCATACGCGCAACGTATAACTCCGTCAACCAAACAGGAGAGAGCCTGTTCTACAATGCAAAGGTATTGCCTATGAAAGCTGAAAGCAGTTGGCGCATAGCGTAAGTAAAAGAGTCAATGACGTATCAATAAATGGCTGTGATTTTGACCTGCCTTGCAACTTAACTGATTGTAGAGCATTCTCTGGTCAGTTCATTCCTTCTCTCGTACCGCGACGGTGATGTGCTTCTACCATTCAATGTTCGTAGCAGTGCAATTTTTGAAAGTTCGGGAGCTGGTAAAATCACAACTTCAGAAGCTGCTCCAC
>CAYLJQ010000648.1:0-4258 GCA_964383955.1 uncultured Heliomicrobium sp.
CCTTTCTACTTCGGGAAATTTCGGATCAATTATGGAATCAAACAATGAAACAATCCGCGTTGCCATTGTCGAAGACGACCGTTCGCTGCGCGAAGGGCTGGGGCTTTTAATCAACGCCACGCCCGGTTACAACTGCCAACATAGCTATGGTTCGGTCGAAGACGCCCTGAGAGACATCAGGGATGGAGAACCTAGTATGCCGGATATTTTGCTGCTGGATATTCATCTTCCGGGGATGCTAGGATCGGATGGCGTTAAACTGTTTCGCGAAAAATTCCCGACCATGCAAGTTTTGATGCTGACCGTATATGCCGAGCAGGACAAAATCTTTGAATCCATTTGTAATGGGGCCTGCGGGTATTTGCTGAAAAAGACTCCGCCCGCCAAACTGCTTGAGGCCATACGCGAAGCTCACGAAGGCGGCGCTCCGATGTCGCCGGAAATTGCGCGCAAGGTCGTCATGCTGTTTCAGAACACCCGCCAGCCCGAAAAGATCGAAGAACAATTGACCCAGCAGGAGGTCAAACTGTTGCAACTACTGGCCGACGGCCACAGCTATCAAAGCGCCGCCGGCCAACTGAATATCAGCATCAACACGGTGCGAAACTACATACGCAGCATTTACGATAAACTTCATGTTCACTCCAAAAACGAAGCCGTCAGCAAAGCGTTGCGCAGCGGCATCATTTCCTGAAGTTTTGTGACCCCTGATATGCCCAACACGCCTCAAGCTGAGTTGCAATTTCCGCCTTTCAAAATTCCCGCCGGGATTGATCTGCTGTATCGCAATGACAAGATTGTTGCCCTGGAACGCCGCGCTGTTCAGGTGCTGCGGTATCTGGTGGCCAACCACGACCGCGTTGTTTCCAAAGAAGAATTGTTGGAAGCCGTTTGGCCCGACACGTTCATTTCCGATGGCGTGTTAAAACGCGCGATTTCACAGGCGCGACGCGCATTGGGGGACGGAGCCGAAGAATCGAAATTCATCGAAACCTACCATGGCAGAGGTTATCGTTTCGTCGCCGAAGTCCTTCCTCCACAAGTTGAAGCGGACAAACCAGAACCGATTGCCGAACCGGCGACATTGGCTTCTGCGGAAACCGGCGTTCTGCCTGTCGAAAGTGCTGTCGCGGCGAAACCCGTGGCAAAGGGAACGACAAAACCGCCGCAAGCTGTTTCCGGTTCGCCTGATTATAACCAGCTTGTCGGACGCGAAATCGAACTCGCTCAATTGCACGGAGATTACAAGCGCGTTCTGGAAGGCGTTGGCCGGCCCGTGCTGTTAATCGGCGACAGCGGCGTCGGCAAAACGCAGCTTGCGCGTGAATTTGCCAACCAGGCCAGATTGCAAGGCGCGGTTTGCCTGTACGCTCAGTTTTTTGATTATCAGGCCAGCCGACTGGCGCCGTATGAAATCTTTCTTGATTTGCTAAGAACCATTTTGGGCGTTAACGCCGCCAACCGCGAAGAATGCGATTTGCGAATGCTGACGCGAAACCATTTTGGCGTTGAATTGCCCGACGAACTGTTCACCGACGCACGTATGAACAGTCAGATACGCTTGACGACCAACACCGGCGCATTGCGTTTGGATGACGCTTCGCCGTATGCCACCCGGCCGCTTGGCGCGCCGACAACGGGAAAGGTGGCTACGAGCGGCAGCAGTTCACGTGCAGTAGCTCCCATCAGCCAATGCTTTATTCGCGCCAGCCATCATCGCCCGCTGGTTCTGATTCTGGACGACATTCAGTGGGCGGACGCGGCCAGCCGCGAAGTCATCGGCTATCTGATGCGCGCTCTGCGCAGCGAACCTTTGATGATCGTATGTTTGGCGCGCGCGGAATCCGTCAACGACCGCGAAACCAGTTTTGCCGAATGGCTGAAACTGCTGGCCGGGTACCGCAGTTACACCACGCTGACATTGAAACCATTGGATGAAGCCGCCTGCCGCGCTGCCATCGAAGCTGTATTCAGCCAGGCAATCACAATTCCGCAACACGATTTACAAACCCTGCACAAAACGACCGGTGGCAACCCTTACTTTCTGATTGAGATGTTGCGTTTGCTGGTGGCAGAGCGCGCCATTAACTTTGCGGCACACCCGGAACCGCATTGGCAATGGAACGGCCTGACGGATTTGTCGCTGCCGGTGACGATTGTCATGGCTGCACAGGCGAAGCTGGATCGCTTGAATTCGGAAGTGCGGGAATTGGCGGAATTTGCCGCCGTTATCGGAGAAGAGTTCCGCGTTGAAACGCTGGCCAGGATGACCGGTCGCCACGAAGACGAAATCGAGCGGTTGTTGCTGGAAGGCGTGCGCCGAGGTGTTTTATCCGAACGCGGTGTGACGGGCGACAACGACGCGCGCTTTTTTCACAATACTTTGCGACGCGTTTTGTACGAAGCGTTGCCGCAGCGTCGGCGCAAACGGCTTCACGTGGCGGCGGCACAGGCTATGGAAGCACTTAATCTGGCCGAACTTGACCGCGTTGCCGAAGCCATCAGCGCGCATTACGAAGCCGCAGAAGATTTTGAACGTGCGTTTGAATGGAGCATTCGCGCCTGGCAAGCCGCCAGCAGCCGTTTGTCCTGGAATGAAGCAACGATCTGCATAGAACGTGCTGCACGCGCTGCTGAGGAAATGGGAAAAAGCAGCGGAAAGAGCCTGGCTGCAGTTGAACAGTTGAAACTACTGTTTGCGCTGGGCGAAACCAATTTTGTCACGGGCAAGCTAAAAGAATCCGATAAGTTTTACGGCGAAGCCATTCAACTTGCCCGCAGCATTGGCGACCGTTCCAGTCTGGCGACGGCGTTGCTGCAACAAGGCCAAACCCGCATGAGCCTGAGTCTGTACGCCGAAGCGCTGGCAGTTACCAAACAGGCGCTGGAAATTTACAGGTTGATGGGAGACAACGAAGGCGCGGCACTGGCCATGCTGCAACTGGGCGGCATTGAAGTGCGGCTGGGAAATTACGACCAGGCAGTTTTGCTGGCGCAGCAAGCGTTGCAAAACGCTGCGCTGAACAGTCAGGTGGCGGCCATCGCGTTCGGCTTGCTGGGTTGGGCACGCGCGCTGCAAGGTCATTACACAGAAGGCGTGCCGCTGCTGGAACGCGCAGTTGATTATTTGACGAATGTCGGCGACGTGCAGCGCCGGGTTTTATTGCTGCGGCGCAGCCATTGGGCTGAAATGAGTCGTGGCCGGTACGAAACCGCCATCGAAATGGCATTACGCGCGCGCGAAGACGCTGAGCGGCTGAACGATGCCAACGGCGAAGCCAAAATGGATATGGGCATTGGCCAGGCGCGAATTGCCCAAGGCTTGTACGAAGAAGGCATCACGATCCTGAAACGCGCTCAAGAAAAGTTGCGAATCGTTGGCGCGACGCATGGCGAAGCCGAAACATATTGGTTGATTGGCCGCGCATATTGCGAACTGGGACGCCTGGATGAAGCGCACAAACTGCTGGATCGAGCGCACGAAATGATTCTGGAAATCGGCGACCGCGACGATGAGTTTCGCGTGATGACTGACCAAGCGCGGCTTTCGCTGGCCACAGGCGACGCGGATTCGGCGTTGCAGTTTGCCGAAAGCGCCGCTGCCATCGCCGAAGAGCTCCACAACCGCGATTGGCTGGGCGCGATTTTGACCGAACAAGCCGCCGCGTTGCTGGCCACCGGCCAACACAATTCTGCACTTTCGACAATTGAACGCGCGTTGCAATTGCTGGAAGAATCGGAATCCGGCGAACGCTGGCGGGCTTATTGGGTGAAGGCAAAAATTCTGGAAGCTCAATCGCCTTCTTCGTCAGAGTCACTGGCTGCGCTGAGTATGACCGTTGAATTGCTTGACGAAATTCGCCAGCAAGTAGCCCAAGACGAATCACGCTTCGCCGCCATCACGCGCGCGCGTCGTGGCCCGGTAACAGCATTTCACACAATGTTGATGAAGCTTGGCCAAACGGATAAAGCTCAGCAGGTTGCTCAGAGCTGGAAGCTATAGGCTAAGCAGTTTGTCAAAACTTGTCGGCTTTTTGATTTTCCATTTCCCATTTTGGATTTACCATTTTTCATTGCTCGGCGCTGCTTCGACCCCAATGGCAAAATGAAAATTGAAAACGGGCAAATGGAAAATGAAGAGAGATTTCATCCTTAAAACTTTTGTCGAACTACTTATCTCTTCAAAGGCATACTCAGCGTAAGTCGAGTTCCTTTCCCTGGCGCGGAGTCAATTTTCAGTTCTCCGCCAAGCTCAACC
>CAYLJQ010000649.1:0-4248 GCA_964383955.1 uncultured Heliomicrobium sp.
TACGTCTCGTTGAAAAAGAAGGGGAATAATTATTGGGCGTGTTGCCCTTTTCATAACGAAAAGACGCCGAGTTTCAGCGTCAATCCGTCAAAAGGTCTTTTTAAGTGTTTTGGTTGCGGCAAGGGCGGGGATGCAGTCACCTTCGTGATGGAAATTGAAGGCGCGCCGTTTCCCGAAGCCGTCAAAACTGTTGCTGAAAAGTGTGGCATTACGGTTCCGGTGGTCGCTGATGACCAACGGAATTACGAAGAGCGCGACCGGCAACGCGCCGATTTACTGCAATTGAATGCTTGGGCGACGGAATTCTTTGAACAAAACCTGACCGAAACTGCCGAAGGCCGACGCGGGCTGGCCTATCTGGAAGGTCGTGGAATTACCGAAGCGACCCGAAAACAGTTCCGGCTGGGTTATGCGCCAAACAGTTGGGATGCGATGAGCAGTTTTTTGCGCTCGCGCGGAGCTTCGACAGTACAAATCGAGCGTAGCGGCCTGGTGACGCTGAAAGAGGCGGGCGGTTTTTATGACCGGTTTCGCGGGCGGCTGATGTTTCCAATTTGTGACACTCAATCGCGGGTTGTCGCATTTGGAGGACGAATTATCGGCGAAGGCGAGCCGAAATATTTGAATTCGCCGGAAACTGCCGTTTATACCAAAGGGCAGCACCTTTTTGGGCTGAGCTATTCGCGGGATTCGGTTCGAAATAAAGACTTTGCGATCCTGGTCGAAGGCTATCTGGATTTTCTGATCCCATTTCAGGAAGGCGTCCGAAATCTGGTGGCGAGCCTGGGAACGGCTTTGACAGACAATCAAGTTCGGTTGCTGGGGCGGTACACACGAAAGATTGTTGTGAACTTCGATCCTGATTCGGCAGGGGTGGCGGCGACAAAACGAAGTCTGGAATTGCTGTTGGGCGAAGGGTTTAAGGTCAACGTGCTGACCTTGCCGGACAACTTGGACCCGGACGAGTTCATCCGAGCGCGCGGCGCTGACGGATATTTACGATTGCTCAAGACTTCCCAACCTTTTCTGGACTACATAGTTGAACAAGCTGTCGGCGCAAATGACCAAACCCGTCCCACAGGTAAAGTCGAAACGATAAATGCAATTCTGCCGTATTTAAAGTTGGTCAAAGACCGCATTGAACGCGCTGAGCAGTTTGAGCGAATCGCTGACCGCTTGAAAATTGACAGTAAACTCATCCGCCAGGAATTTCGTAAGGCTGCTGATGCGCGACAGGACAAAGTCAGTGAACACGCCGCTGTTGCCAGTATTTCAGTGAAACCGGCGGAGCGAAAATTGCTTGAAATTTTGCTTGCTTGCCAGCCCGTTCGGAGGCAGATGAGCTTGAAAATGACTGAAGAAGATTATTTCGGCCTCAGGACCGAAAAACTTTTTCACATGATCTTTGAGTTTGAACGTCAACAGAGTGAGATTTCTTATCCGATCTTAAGTCAACAACTTGGCGATGATGAATTGGCGAGCAATTTGCTGCCACAACTGATGATCAGTGATGCCGAAATTGATTTATCGAATCAGGAATCTTTGGAACGTGCCGAACATGAAGCTGCGGGGTGTCTTCACACTTTGCGGTATGAACGGGTCGAAAATAAGCGTTTATCTGTTCACGCAGATTTGAAGCTTGCTCAGCAACGAGGCGACGATCAGCTCGTGAGCAAGTTGTCTATGGAGCACTTTGAATTGCTGAAACGGGAGCGAGAATTGGCGCGATGAACGGCTAAAAAGTGAGAGGCCGAAAATATAAAACAAGTCGTCAAACCGCTAACCTGTTGAACACGTAACAAAAAGAGAGAAGTAAGAAACAAGGGAGTGAAAGTTAATGCCGTGGCAGTTTTGCGGGGCTGCGGCAAAAAGGAGTGAATAAAGTGGAAGAAAAATATTCAGATGATGTTCAAAAGCTGTTGGACATGGGAATGGGAAAGGAAAAGGCATTCCTGACCTACGACGAAATAAACCAGGAACTCCCGGAAGGTCTGGTTTCGCCTGACGAAATCGAAGACATCTTTGCTGCGCTAGGTGGCGAAGGCATTACGATTGCAGATTCCGAAGAAAAATTCCTGGAAACTGCCGTTGCCGCCGCCAATGCCGACAAAAAAGATGATGGTCAGGAAGAAGAGGTCGAGCTTGACCTTTCGCCGGGGAATCTGGAAAAAACCAATGACCCTGTCCGTTTGTACCTGCGCGAAATGGGCGTTGTTCCATTGCTGACGCGCGAAGGTGAAGTCGCCATCGCCAAACGGATTGAGCGCGGAAAAATTCGTGCTCAAAAAGCGATTTCCCGTTCGCCGATTTCCGTTGCTGAACTGATTCAGATTGGCAAAGAGCTCAACGAAGAATATTTGTCCGTCCGTGAAATTGTGACCTTCACCGAACAGGAAGGCATCACGGAAGAAAAAATTCTTGAGTATCACAACTACACACTTGAGACGATTGCCGAAATCAACAAGGTCTTCAAAAAGACCAGCCAGATGTACGAAAAGGTGCTGGCCGAGCCGAAACGTTCGCCGAAGCTGGCAAAGATGAAGCGCAAACTGTCTCGGCAGCGCATTGAGCTTTCGCATCTGTTCCGCTTGCTGGAATTCACGCCCAAGGTTCAGGAGCGATTGGTTGGCGCAATGCGCCGGTCTTCGATGGAAGTCAAAGAAACCGAACGCGAAATTGACAAGCTGCAACGTTCGTACGAGCGCAAGCGCAACGAAGACGAAAAGAAAGAAGTCGAAAAGAAGCTGCGCGCGACCAAGCGTCACCTGACGCAACTGGAAGAGCAGCATCGGTTGCCGGCTTTGGACATCAAACGTTCGCTGCAAACCGTCATCGCAGGCGAAGCCGAAGCGCAACAAGCCAAGAAAGAACTGGTCGAAGCCAACTTGCGCTTGGTGGTTTCCATCGCCAAAAAGTATACGAACCGTGGTTTGCAGTTCCTGGATTTGATTCAGGAAGGCAACATCGGATTGATGAAAGCGGTGGACAAGTTCGAATACCGTCGCGGCTATAAGTTTTCGACGTATGCAACGTGGTGGATTCGTCAGGCGATTACTCGCGCTATCGCTGACCAAGCCCGAACGATCCGCATTCCGGTTCACATGATCGAAACGATCAACAAACTGATCCGGACTTCGCGCGCGCTGGTGCAGGAACTCGGACGCGAGCCAACCAGTGAAGAAATCGCCAAGAAGATGGACATTCCGGCATCGAAAGTCCGCAAGGTTTTGAAGATCGCTCAGGAGCCGATCTCGCTCGAAACTCCCATCGGAGAAGAGGAGGATTCGCACCTTGGCGATTTTATCGAAGACAAGACGATTCAGAACCCGGCGGAAGCCGTCATCAACATCAACCTTCGCGAAATTACCGAAGAAGTGTTGAAGACCTTGACGCCGCGCGAAGAGAAAGTCATCAAGATGCGGTTTGGCCTTGGGCCCAACGGCAGCGAACACACGCTGGAAGAAGTCGGCCAGCATTTCGCCGTCACCCGCGAACGCATCCGCCAGATCGAAGCGAAGGCGTTGCGTAAGCTGCGCCACCCGTCGCGGTCTCGCAAGCTGAAAGCTTTCCTTGAAAGCGGCAGGCCGTAAGGCATGTTTTGGGCATAAAAGCGGAAAGGCTGGCTACTCAGGTCAGCCTTTCCGCTTTTTAAGTCTAGAACTCAGACGCCAGCACTCGCCGATTCACTGCCGATCTGACATTTGTTCTAACAGGGCTGTAAAGCGTGGGTCATCACGAATCCACTCGAAATCAGGGTCGCGTCTCACCCAGTCAATAGGAACTTGCTTTTTCTCCAGAGCAATGGGCAATAGAGCCAATGCTTCTTCAAGGTCGTCAGTGGTCGCGGCAAAGGATGCGCGAGCATATTCCTCACCTTCTTTGGCAATAAATTCTCGCATGATTTCAATTTGTCGCTGGCATTCAGTATTTAATCCGAGCTTGCGATAACAGGCAGCGAGGCAGGTCTGGATTTTCATATTTTCAGAGTCTAAGCTGACCGCGAGTTGGAAATCGGCTAGCGCCATTTCGTGTTTACCCATCAGGCGATAAGCGTCACCACGACTCGCTATTGTCCAAGCATCTTTCCCGTCAAGTTCAACAGCAAGATTGAAGTCAGCCAAAGCCATTTCATATTTACCCATCAATAGATGTGTGTCTCCTCGGTTCACGATCTTTTCGGCATTTTTCTCATCGAGTTCAATCGCAAGAGTAAAGTCGGCAATCGCTTCTTCATACCTACCCATTTCT
>CAYLJQ010000650.1:0-4240 GCA_964383955.1 uncultured Heliomicrobium sp.
TGAATACAAGGATAATTTGCGCTCATCTGGTGAGCCTGGCCTTGGCGATGAATTTCTCAAATGGGTACTTACAAATCAAACGAATCCTAAACGATGCTTACAAGTTCACATTACTCCGGTCAACGGAGGTGACGAAGACTTTGAAGAATTTCCTAGTGACCCAGACTTACAGAATTTTGATCGCTCTGACCGTAAGTTTGTCGCTGTGGCAATAGCTCATCCGAGACACCCGACCGTCTTACAAGCTGTGGACAGTGATTGGTGGAACGCACGGGAAGCCCTGCAGAGAAATGGAGTGCGTATCAAGTTTCTTTGCCCAAATGATATTTCCTGACCTATTGAAAAACAGTGCCTCAGTCTCTGAACATTAACAAACATTTTCATCGTTTACTTGTCGACATACGTGACGGAAAGAAAGTCGTGTCCATCGCCGGCTTAGGCGGCGGCGCGAAAGCCTTGCTGTTGGCAACCTTGCAACGCGCAACCAGCAAGCGGCTGGCCGTCGTTAGTCAGCGCAATCGCGACCTGGAAGATTTGGAGCGCGATCTGCGCTTTTTTTACTGCCAACTTAATAAGCGCGAAGAAAGCGAAAACGAAGTTTTCACGCTTCCGGCTTCGGAAAGCGATCCCTACAGTGGAACGTCTCCGCACGCGGAAATCCTGGAACGCCGGGCTTTGGCCTTGTGGCGTTTGACCGCTGGGATGGGTGACATCGTGTTGCTTAGCGCGCGGTCGTTGATGCGCCGGTTCGTCGCCGTTGATGAAATCAAACAGGCCATTGTCGCGCTGAAAGTCGGCGAAGAATTGCCGCTGGATTATTTGATCGAACACTTGTCGGCAGTCGGTTATGTGCGCTCTGACCCTGTGGGCGGAATCGGCGAATTTTCTTCGCGCGGCGGCATTCTGGATTTTTACTCGCCCAGCGCCAGCCTGAACAAAGAAGAAGGCGTGCCGTACCCAATGCGCGTAGAGTTTTTTGGCGACGAAATTGATTCGATCCGCGAGTTCGATCCTGAATCGCAGCGTTCCTTGCGCGAAGTCAAAGAAGCCCTGATTGCTCCGATGCGCGACGAACGTGCCAGCCGCGATGATTTCCGTCGTTGGGCAAAGCTGGCGCGGGAACATTGGAAAGACGAACGTTATGAACGCGCATTGCGCGACCGGCTGGTATTTGCCGACGAAGGTGCAGAGTTTCAGGGTTGGGAATACTTGATGCCGCTTGCGCAGCCGCTGACAGCTTCGATTTTTGATTACCTGCAAAACACCGTATTGGTGATTGATGAACCGGCGGAACTGGAAAAACAGGCTCGCTCGACGATTGAAGAATTGCAGCTTGGATTTGGTCGCGCTGAATCCATTGACGAGCTGGCTCTGGCACCAGAAAAACTGTTTTTGACGCCGGATGAATTGCGCAGCCAGATTGAAAAAGCGCAGCGCGTTGAGCTGCGGTTGCTTGGCAGCGCCGCGCTGGAATTTCAAGAAGAGTTGGCGACAGAAGAAGTCACTGCCAGCGAAGCTTTGCCGCAAACCGATGCGTCGAAGTTCGCAGCCTTTGCCAACCGAGATCAACCGGCGCCCTTGTTTCTCTTCCCTCCGGAACCTGACACAGAAGAAGTTGAAATCATCTCGCGCGCGGTTCGCCGCTGGCACGGCCATGTAGCCGATTTGGCGCGCGACCTGAAACAACACTCATTGGTGGGCAATCACACCGTTTTCGTTTTGCCGAGCGCGGGTGTGGCCGACCGCATTCGCAAAATGCTGAGTGAATACGAAGTTTCGGGCGTTGAGCTTGCAGATTTCGGTCTGTGGGTTGCAGATGCGCTGATCGAAAAGGCCGATCAGGCCAACCCGCCTGCCAACAACCAATCCGCCATACGCATTTCGCAATCTCCGATCACGTTAATTGTTGGCGACATTTCGGTCGGTTTTTCCCTGCCCACGGCAAACCTTACGGTTTACACCGAAGCAGACATTTTCGACGAAGCGGTTCACGCCGCTCCACCAGCCAAAAGTTCAAAGAAGCAAAAACGGGCGCAATCTGCCGCCTTCATTTCTGATTTCCGCGATCTGAAAATCGGCGATTACGTCGTTCACATTGACCACGGAATTGGCCAGTTTCAAGGCTTGATCCAGATTGATACCGGTGGCGAAGAAACTGCGGCGGAAGTTTACGCGCGGATGATTGGCGAGGCGCAAAGAACCGAAAAGCCCAAGCGCGAGTTCATGCTGCTGACATACGCCGATGGCGCAAAGCTTTATGTGCCGGTCGAACGGCTGGATCTGGTGCAGAAATTTTCCAGCGGCGAAATGAGTTCAGCTTCGCTGGATAAGCTTGGCGGCATCGCCTGGGCCAAGACCAAAGCCAAAGCCAAACGCGCAATGCGCGATATGGCCGAAGAGTTGTTGAAACTTTACGCCGAACGCAAATTGGTCGGCGGGTACGCTTTCAGCGGTGATACTCCCTGGCAACAGGAATTTGAGGCCGCCTTCCCATACGAACTGACTGTTGACCAGGCCAAAGCCATCGAAGACGCCAAGCACGACATGGAACAACCTACGCCGATGGATCGCCTGTTGTGCGGAGACGTCGGCTACGGCAAAACCGAAGTGGCAATGCGCGCCGCGTTCAAAGCAGTGATGGAAGGAAAGCAGGTTGCCGTGCTGACGCCTACGACAGTGCTGGCGTATCAGCATTTTTCAAATTTCCGCTCGCGCTTTGCAGCATTCCCAGCGCGAATTGAACTGCTATCGCGCTTCCGTTCGCCGAAAGAACAGAAAGAAGTCGTCGCAGCCATCGAAGCCGGAAAAGTGGACATTGTCATTGGCACGCACCGAATTTTGTCGCGCGATTTGACCTTCAAGGATTTAGGCTTGGTGGTTGTGGACGAAGAGCAGCGCTTTGGCGTCGCGCACAAAGAGCGGCTGAAACATTTGAAAAAACGCGTTGACGTTTTGACGATGAGCGCCACGCCAATTCCGCGAACGCTGAACATGTCGCTTCTGGGTTTGCGGGATATGTCGTTGATTGAAACTCCACCGCGCGACCGGCTGGCGATCCAAACGAACGTGGTTCCGTTCAACGAACAAATTGTCCGCAGCGCCATTGAGCAGGAATTGCAGCGGCAAGGCCAGGTCTTTTTCGTTCACAACCGGGTCGAATCCATCAACGAAATCGCTTCGCTGTTGCAACGCTTTGTGCCGCAAGCGCGCTTCATCGTCGCGCACGGTCAGATGGGCGAAAAGGAAATGGAGCAGGCTGTGCTGGATTTCGTGGATTACAAATATGATGTTTTGGTCGCAACGACCATCATCGAAAACGGCATAGACATTTCGCGCGCCAACACAATCATCATCAACAGAGCCGACGCTTACGGCTTGTCACAGCTTTATCAACTGCGTGGCCGAGTCGGGCGGGCAAGCCGCAGAGCCTATGCTTACCTGCTGATTCCTTCTGAACGCGAATTGACGCCCATTGCGCGAAAACGGCTGGCGGCGATTCGGGAGTTTTCCGATCTCGGCGCTGGCTTCCGAATCGCCGCGCTTGACCTGGAATTACGCGGAGCAGGCAATATGCTTGGCGGCCAGCAATCCGGCCACATTGACGCCATCGGTTTTGATCTTTACTGCACCATGCTGGAACGCACCGTTCAGGAACTTCGCGGCGAAGAAATCGAAGAAGATTTCAGCACACAGCTAAACCTTGGCGCGGACGTGCGAATCCCGGACGAATACATTTTCGACATGAGTCACCGCTTGCGGACTTACAAACGCATCGCTTCAGCCAGTGGCGACGAAGAACTGGCGCGCATTCACGAAGAAATCAGCGACCGTTACGGACGCATGCCGGAATCGGTTGAAAACTTGTTTGAATACGCCGCCGTTCGCCGCGCTGCTGAATCCCTGGGCATCATTTCGATTGACCGGATCAAAGACACGTTTTCCATTAAGCTCAGTGAAAAAGCCAAAATTGATCCCGAAAACCTGATGAAACTGCTGGAAGAAAATAAAGCCGCCAGCTTTTCGCCAACCGGCGTGTTGAAAGTAAAGTTCGGGGCTGACAAACTGAATGACGAACGAACCTTTGCTTCACTGAAATTGCTTCTAACTGAGTTACAAGCCAGTAACTCAAAATAACTTCACAAGGTAAGCTACTTTTTTATTCTATCCTGACAGTAAAGCAGCCTAAGTACCTGTAGGAATTGTTCTCATCTTTATTAAACAGGAAAATTCCTGTTGACAG
>CAYLJQ010000651.1:0-4237 GCA_964383955.1 uncultured Heliomicrobium sp.
CCGACCGGAACGCGTGTGGCGACTCCAGTTCCCAATGCCATCAGCAAAGCTCCAGCCACGGATTTCACCGCGCTGTTCGGAACGAGAATTATATCGTTGGGGTAGATGGGGATATCTTCGACGCCGCCTTTGTTTATCACAGAGCCAATGTTGACAGCAATTTCGCTGAACTTTCCGGTCATAGGGTCTTCACGAAAGATGATCCCTTTATCAAGTTTGGCCTTGAAATATGTTCCCTGGGATAAGGTGATCGCCTGGCGCAACGTCATTCCTTCGCGATACTGATACTGCCCGGGAGAACGAACCTCGCCGGAAACATAAAAGACTTCCGCGGGTGGAATGTAAACCACATCGCCCGGCTGGATCAGCACATTCTGATCAAATCGGCCTTTTGCCAAACCACCGATTTTCGCTCGCATTAACTGATATTCGGTATCGCCTTCGATGGCGACATTGGAGCCTTTGGCATTATCAATCGCTTCCGCTACAGGAGTTGTGGGTGTCTGAGAAGGCTGTTGTCCCCTGTTTTCCAGTTTTTCTGCCGAAGCCTTTACTTCCCGCACAATGTAAGCAGTCGAGCCGTGCTTGTCCTGCAAACCACCTGCGATCGTAATCAGTTTGAACAAGGATGGGCGGCCTTGAATGATGTACACTCCAGGCGATTTGACCGCGCCCTGAATAAAAAACGTCCGGCTGTTGTATACCTTAACGGAAACGAAAACCTTTGGATCTTTCAGATAACGATTGCGCAATCCATCCTCGATCATCTTTCCCACTTCATCAGGAGTCTTTCCTTCAACCTTCATAGACCCTAGATAACGCATAGGAATATTCCCCGAACTACTGATTTGAAAGTTTCCAGAGAGTTCCGGCGCATCCTGAATAATGACTTCAATCACGTCGCTAGGCGATAACCTGTAATCTTCGTCACCAGCAATGATGACATCTGGGCCAACTTTGGGTCTTGTCTGGTTAGATGTATCACCCTCCACTTCCCCTCGGTTGACAGTTGGCAAGCCGGGACGTTGGGGCTGTTGAGCCAACGTGTTTGAATAAAAGCAGGTTAGCAACAAAAAACTGGCGGTTGCCAATACACTCAAAAAACTTCTCGTCTTCAACATGAATCCTCTCACAACGTTACCTCCACAACTCGGCACTTTTAGCGCTGTCACCCTTAACCTTGCTGAAGCGCATCGCCGAGTCCCAATGAATCCGACCTAGCTGTTGATTTTCTCGCGGAGGCTTGAATGTTAGAAACAATCGCTGCCAAGGCCAGAAAAAGTACGGCATTAGACGGTATCTGCAAATTAAAATCAAACAGGCTATGGACAAGCATCGCGACCAGTCCACCGCCACAACCCAAAGCCATTACAGACTTTACCTCGTTAGGATGCTGTATGGCTCGTACAAGATTTCTGCAAAGAACAACTGCAAACCAAAGAGCGATTCCACCGCCAATTGCGCCACAATCCGCAATGATTTGCAGATAGTCATTATGCGCCTGGCTAACGATTATCGAACCATTGCTTTTGCTGTAAATCGGATAAGCAGTTTCATAGGCCCCAAACCCAACGCCTGTCAGCCAATTTTCCCGAATCATAGCCATGGTATCTCGCCAGATTGGCCCACGACTTTCAAGAAATCCGCTCTTTTCTTGCCCATCACTGCGCAAATCGCTCTGCACTTCGGTCTGCCCTATACGATTTAGAACTTCATTTGCTCCAGCCCAGTAAACTCCGGCGAATATCGCGAAAGCAATTAACGCCAGAGCTCCGATCCTGGGCAAAAAAGCCGTTCGCCAAATGCGTTCTCCTCTTCTTTGAGCGCGCCTGATCGCAGGCTGCAAGCTGAACAAAACCACGAAAATGATGCTTACCGCCAAGCTCACCAGCCCCGAACGAGAAAGAGAAATAACAATTGCCACTCCCATCATCGCAGCCGCAAATCCATAAAAAATGGCGATCTCTTTTTGCACAACCCGAACAAAAACCATGGCCAGGGGAATAGGCAAAATCATTTCGACGAAGCCTGAAAAGTGGTTGTGGTTGACAAAAGAGCCGAAGGGAGAAAGGGGAATTGCGCTTGGCTGAATAATCCAGAAATATTTTCCGTTCCAGGTAAATTTCTGAATCAATCCAAAAACTGAAAGACCCAATCCGAATAAAATCAGAAAATTTCTAAACCAGAGCAGTCTCTTACTACTGACAAAGAAGTTGGAAACGATCAGAAATGCAAAGATCAAGATCAGCAAAACTTCTAAAGCCAGACGCGTAGCTTCTATGTCTAAAGAAACTCCGAACCGTTTGCCCGACGCATCAATCTTGGAAAGACTCTGCAAAAATCCCCAAATGAAAAGAGCGATCAGGGGCCACAAAAGCGGCGGAACAGCGATTGTCACACAACGGTCAATTACGGCTTTTGCAACCCAGAGCAATAAAAGGCAAATAATCCAAAAGCCCAAAACCGCTATTGACCATGCTTCTACCGCTCCAAAAGCCAGTGCCGTAAAAAATTGGCCCGCAAGCAATCCAATGGCGATCAGATTGCCAAGAAAATCATTTTCTTTTTCTGACTGTGTCGGACGACCTTCAGGAAATAGTTTGTCTTCTGGCGCCAATCAAATTACTCCATTCACTGTTCTG
Organism: uncultured Heliomicrobium sp.; assembly: GCA_964383955.1. GTDB lineage: Bacteria > Acidobacteriota > Blastocatellia > RBC074 > RBC074 > RBC074. The sequence continues at coordinate 2,643 of CAYLJQ010000651.1, forward strand.
TCAGTTTGAAATCATCAAACCAGACAGTCCCTTTCGTCGGGTCATCGTAATCCGCTTTCGGAATTCGCACTATTGCAACATTCGCCACCACACTTTCAGAAAGAGGCGCTAGATCAATCACTAAACGTTGCCAATTCGCCGCATCAGCAGCAACGGGTTCCGAAACAGCCCAAATCCCTCTTTGTCCCACTAAAGCGATTCTCGGTCCTTCCGGCGTCACCAAATTGGCAACCAACGCAAAACATTCGAGCCGATAGCGCGTATTTGCCTTGAGAACGACCAACTGCTGAACTTCATTTTCAAGCTTGGTTGTGTCTCGACCGACAAAGGATAATTTCAAAGATTTCGACCCAGTACGATGAACGCTGCGGTCAATGCCAATTCGCGCATAATTGCTGGCCTTCAGCGTCCAATCGAAATGCCCAAAATCTCTGGGAGCAGTTTGCTCAAAACCGCTGTTCCAAATTCCTTTCTCCGACGCGGCATCCTTGCCAACTACATCCAGCCAAAGCTGCCGGGCGTCATGGCTTCGATTCGACTGAATCAACCAGGTAATAAAGGCAGACGCGCTTGGTGATTTCAATTTTGTTTCAGCGTCAGTATTGCGAAAAACATGGATGGCAGAATCTACCTGCCCCTGTTCGATCAAAAACTGCGCCTGCGCCAATTTGGCAGCGGAATCTCCGTTGACCAGCGAGTCCAGAGCCGATACGTCGTTCCCAAAAGCTTGCCAGACAACATCAAAAGCCATCGGCAATAAATCCTTGTTCGTCCTTGTCGCGACCTGAAACGCTTTCAATGCTTCGGCCTGCTTGCCTTCACGCAACCAAATATTGGCGAGCAACCAGTTCACGTCGCTGTTGAACGGGGCAAGTTTCGCTGCCACCTTGATTGCGTCGGCTGCCTCGCCAGTTTTTCCTTCCGCATCTTTTGCCAAGGCCAGCAATCGCCAATATCTATAATTCCAAGGCGACAAATCAGTCGCGATCTTAGTGCGTTCCTGCGCCGCAGGAAATTTTTCAGGATCAACCGTTGCTGCTTCAACTTCTGCTTCAGCAAATCGAAACTGCACTCTGGAAGAGCCAGGAAACCGCTTGGCGGCTGGGCTCAAGGCGTCCGGAGCCAAAACGATACGGCGATCAGCGATATTTCTAATCAGAAAATGCGAAAAAATAGCGCTAGCAGAAGCCAAACAAATCAATAAGCTCAGTCCCGCCCAAATAATGCGGATAAGAAGATTATTGAGCTTGATCGTTACAGTCACGCTCTTGGGGTTCCCTGCAAACTGCTATTGAGTCGTGGAGTGGTGGTCGGAATGGGATTTTGAAGAGAGCATGTGGGTCGAACTACAACACATCTTCGACCCAACGATACAACGTAAAAAGAATGGGGCTTTGGACTTGAATAAATTTCTACCTCAGGCAATTCAAGGATTTGGGTTTGATGCTTGGGACTGTGAACTAACTATGGCTCCGGCAACTGCGGTCCCTCCGGCTCCCAGCAAAATTGCTGCCAAGGCCCCTGAACCAAGGGCGGTGGCGCTGGCGCTTTGAGTGGTCATCACCGGAACACAGCGCACTCCGCGTTGTGTGGAA
>CAYLJQ010000652.1:0-4230 GCA_964383955.1 uncultured Heliomicrobium sp.
CAAGTTTTGCCAGCAATTCGGATTCGCGTTTGAAATCTTCGATGGCTTTCACCCTGGAAGATTCGTCCGCGAACATTTCGATCATCTCTTTCACCGCCACAGAGCGGTTCGCCAGATTTTGATCTTCCGCCAGATACACGGAGCCCATGCCGCCGCCGCCAATGCGCCGGACGATCTTGTAACGCTCCACCAGCAGCGTGCCGGATGCGAGTTGAATTCCTGTTGGGGTATTACCGGAAGCGGTCATACTCATAACTCCGGTGCGCGCCGGGTTGCCCGGTGCGACCGTATGATGATTACTCGGTGAATCTTGCCAGGCGCCACATTCGCCACAGTATGGGTCACCGGCTGTGGTTTTTGCTCCACATTCGGGACAAAATGCCATAACTCAAATTGTGATGAAGCCTGCCAATCTGGTTGATCACACGAATCTGAGAGTCGGCTCGTTAAATCGTTCGACGCTTTCAGCATCTGTGGCTCATCGCCATCGTCGCAATCTGCGCGATCGGCAGGTAGTTGTTTGACTAATTCAAGACAAACTTCAAAAACGTTTTACCGACAATGATCTCATCGCCATTGTTCAAAGGCTGTTTAATGCCGGGCAACAAACGCGGCCCACGATTAATAAATGTGCCGTTTGTGCTGCCCAAATCTTCAATCAAATATTGATTGTTCAAAAACTGAATTCGCGCGTGACGGCGAGAAACTTTCGCTTCAGGATCATCCTGATCCAAATCCACGTCCGGAAAAATGCCGCCATCCGCATCCCATCGTCCAATCAAAGTGTCAGTGCCGACTATTGGAAATTCTTTCCCGATTTTCCCCCCGCGCAAGATGATCAGTTTTGCCCGCACAGCCGGAGCTTCCGCAACCGGCGGAGCGGATGCGCTCATCGCCGATTGTTTCCCGCTATCTGCACTATATGGATTGCCGCGCAAGCTTCCGGTCGGGCCATTAAACGTTGCTGTTTGACTCAACGGAGCCACGCTTGTGCTGACAGGAAGTGGCGGCGCAGGCGCGCTTGATTGGGGAACTGCTGCCGGAGAAGGCGGCGGTGTCGGAGCTTGCGTTGGAGGTTGCGCGTATTGCGGAACAGGCGGCGGCGGCGGCGTGTAGGGCGTTGCAGGTTTCGGTGTTACCGTGTCACGAGTAAACGATGGCGGCGGCGGAATCGGAGATTGCGGTGCCACGCTGGTTACCATTTGAGATTGAAATGATGGCGGTGGGGCGAATGAGGGCTTTGCTGCACCTGCCGCAGAAAGCTTTGTCCCACACTCGTCGCAGTATTCAGAGCCATCCAGATTGTCAGTGCCGCAGTGATAACATCGAATCATAGCTGCATTGGCCTCCGCTGAAGCGAAAACTCTTGAACTTTCAGTATATCTATTATTGCTCCCACCAATTTGTTCCACCATTGATGAAGCTGCGAAAATCAATGATTGCCCGCCTTTCCGCAACTTCTATTACCTGCTTTCAATTGCGCTACTTACCAAGCAGTGAGGCATTCTACACAGATTCACTTTATAGCGCTAGTTGGCCAAAAAGAAAGTCAACTTGAGTCCTCACTTTGAATTGCAGGCGCGCGCTAAATACTTTTCGATAGGAATTGACAGTAAACTTGCTGGTGTTGAATTGGATTGGAGTGCGGAGAGTGAATGGCAAAAGAGAGCCTTGGCTTGTTTAAAGGCCAAGGCTCTCTTGAAAATTATTGGTCTTTTGGAGCGAAATATCCGTTTCGTGCGCGGATGCGCAGTTCGGCATTTTTCGCTGCTTTGACTTTGATTCGTCTGAACTTCCCGTCATTGGTTTCATTGCTGGAATAATATCCAAGCAGGTATTGCGCCTGAAGCTCCGCCGCAATTTGATTGAAAACTTGTGTCAAGTCTTCGATCTTATCCGGCAGAAAAGCCATTCCGCCGGTATCCGTTGCCAGCTTGAACATGCCGTCTTGTCCTTTGACGCTGATCCGGTTTAGAAAAATCGAAGGGCCACTTGGATTGATTGAATAAAATAAGCATTCAGATCGTTGCAGTTCGGTCAACGCATCTCCCAGCTTATAGCGCACGCTGTTGGTGTCCTCTCCATCGGAAAGAACCACCATTACTCTGCGGACTTCCGGGTTGGATGAATCATTGATGTGCTGAGCAGCCCTGACAATCGTGTCATAAAAAGCCGTTGAGTCTTCAGTAGGCTGAATGCCCAAAGCGCCAGTGACCGCCTTTTCGACATTGTCGGTGCGGGCGACAGCTAGTTTGGGAGTCGTGCCAATGGCAAAAATCGAAATACCGTCACCTTGTTTAAGAACTTTATGGACAAAGCGGCTGGCGGCTTCGCGCTCGAAATCAAAGCGTGCCCGGATGCTGCGCGACACATCAAAAAGCAGCACCATTTCCAAAGGCGTTTTGCCCGGTTCCCCCATTGTTTGCACGGGTTGCGCGACCCCATCTTCTTCAATCACAAAGTCTTCGGCAGTCAGGTTGCGAATCGGATTGCCGTTGGCGTCAGTTACCGATACAGGCACCGTAACCAAACGCGAACTGATGCGAATTGTTTCCGGTTCAGGGTCAGGTTGTTTTACAGGAGGCTGTTTTTTGGGTGGTTGCTGATCCTGGGCCAGGCCAGAAGTCTGTTGTTGCTGACTTTCCGCCGGTTTCACGCCGGACGTTGTTTGGGCTGGCGAAGTTGTAGAAGGATTGGATTCTTTGTCCTTTACTGGTTCGCCCTTTGACGGCTCAACCTTGGTCGCATCGGATTTGGTGGCCTCCGAAACGCGACGAGGGCGTTCAGTTTGTCCCGCCGGTTGGGGTTGTGGTTTCGGTTGCGTTTGACCTGATGTCTGAGTTTTTTCCTGGCCTGAAGCTCGAACAGCAATCAGCCCTGGCAGCCCTGGCAATCCCAACGAAATGCCAATAAATAATAAGAGCAGAGTTTTCAGAAAACGTCCCTTGCTTCTCATCACACTACCCTCCCTTTTCTTCTGAAATTTTCACCCGCAAACAAAAACGAGTGGTAAGCGACCGAATGCCGCCACCACTCGTTGCCACGACATCAATTCTCAGTAATCAAACTCAGCTTGCTGTCAGCTTATTGCCCTGATCCGGTGGAGCTGGTTTTGCGAACTTCAACCGGCGGCGGTGGCGCATTAACTGCCTTGTTAACCAGCAATCTGACTTCAACCCTGCGGTTCTTTTCACGACCTTCGCGGGTTGCATTGTCTTCCACAGGATTAAGTGTGCCATACCCGTGCGGCGTAATGATGCGACGCAATGGGATCATGTGATTGTCGGCCAAATATTGGACGACAGCTTCTGCGCGATTCTGACTCAGCTTTTTATTCAGATCCGCTTTGCCGTCTGCAGATGCAAACCCGGTAATTTCGATCAAAAACGCCTTTTGAACCTTGGCCTGGTTGGCAACCTCATCCAAGGTTTGCATTGCTTCCGGAGAAAGCTTGTAGCTATTCACCTTGAAGTTGACAAAAACCACAGGCTTTTCTTCGTAATCGTCCAGGCTTGAAACCAAGGAATCAATGCGTCTGTTGGTCGCTTCAACTCCCGCAACTGCGGCATCGGCTGTATCCTGAGCCGCTTTCGCTCCGCCGCGAGCAGCATTTGAAACGGCTGCCAGTTCATCAATCTGGCCGGCAATGCGTTGAGCATTGGTTTCGACCTGATCAATTCGTTTCCCTTGGGAATCCACGCTGGCTTCGACTGGTTTCATGCGGGTATTCACGGTCGTTGCCATAACCAGCGCGTCGTCTTTGAATTTGATTTTTTCCGCAACCAGTTTTCCGTCCGAATCGCCGCGACCTTCAATTTCAACGTTCAGGCCTTGCTGTAATTGCGTAACAGCATATTTTTTCGATCCACGGAACGGATTGCCTTTTTTCTCTTCGACTTTGGTGCTTCCGGTTAAAGCGATGATGTAATCGCCTCCGGTCTGGTCGCGAAGCGTAATGTTGTCTGCTTCACGATCTAAAATTACGCCAGAAAGTTTTTTCTTTGTTCCAGCTGGCACTTTCAAAATTTGGCTTTGGTCGGTTTTATCCTGAGCCAAAGCGAGAGCGCTCATGGCAGTAACGAATCCACACAACAGCAAACCAATCAGAATCTTTTTCATTGTTCTTTCCCCCCTGTGAAATTGGAGTTTTGAGATTACCGCAAAAATGTCATGACTAATTGTCATATTTAGCTTAGCAAACATAATGCCAGCGACAGCGGTAAGGTACTA
>CAYLJQ010000653.1:0-4228 GCA_964383955.1 uncultured Heliomicrobium sp.
GCGCCTGATGGCGATGATGATTTCAACAGCGATTGCCGGACTCTTTTTATATAACGCGTTGGGATTTTGGACTTCTGTGTTTTCACCCAAGACCATGGATTTCGACGCCATGTGGAATAACCGTTTGTCATTTGGCTCAATTGTGGTTGTCACTGTCGGCCTGATGGTTCCTTTCTGGGCCTTAATGATGCTAAGCAACCGTGTAGGCCTGGAAACGCTGTTGCGCTTCTGGTGGGTGTCGCCACTGTTGATGCTGGCCTGTATCGGGCTGTATGCCTTTTCCTTTTATGCGATAGAAAGCTCGCTGAAAAAGCGCCGCGAACGACTGATCAACTTGATCGCCGGAGCGCGAAGCTGAACTCAAAAATTATGATTGCACCTGCTGAAATTGGAACCCTTGCCCCGGCCAGCACTTCCACCGCCGAGCCCGAATTCGCCTACGCCATTTATATCGAAGGCCTGACCAAGCGATTCGGCGATTTAATCGCCGTGGACAATCTTTCGTTGACGGTTCCGACCGGGCGAATGTTCGGCTTTCTGGGACCAAACGGCGCAGGTAAAAGCACAACCATCAGTTGCCTGACCGGCCTGATTGATCCCACCTCCGGAAAGATTGAACTGCTTGGCAAAGCATTCGACAGCGATTCCAGTGATGTAAAACGCCGTATCGGCGTCATGCCCGAAGGCTTGGGGCTGTTCGACCATCTGTACGCGCATGAATTTCTGGCCTTCAACGCCAGAATGTACGGCTTGCCAGAAGCGACGGTCCGGCAACGCGTGGAAGAATTGCTGGCCGCGATGGATCTGGCTTCGGCGACAAACAAACGGCTGGCCGATTACAGCACCGGCATGCGCAAAAAAGTCGCGTTTGCCGCCTCCATCATCCATCGCCCGGAGATTCTGTTTCTGGACGAACCTTTTGAAAGCATTGATCCGGCGGGCGTAGCCATGTTGAAAGACTGGCTGCGCCGGTTTGTCGCCGGAGGCCGAACGGTGTTTATGACCACGCACGTGCTGGAAACCGTCGAACGATTGTGCGATGACGTGGCCATCATCAATCACGGCAAAATCGCCTGGCAGGGGGATGTCGCCAAACTGATGACCGGCGGCAAACTGGAATGCGACGGCCAGCAGTTCGATACGCTGGAAGCCCTGTTCCTGCATTTGGTTGGCGAACGCCACGGCGAACTGGGATGGCTGTAACAAATAGCGCGGGTGATCAAACCTGCTCTACTTTTGTGAGAAGAAAAAATGTATTGCCCAAACTGCGCAAATCCGATTGAGAACAATCAGAAATTTTGCCGATCTTGTGGTGCCAACGTCAGCCTGATTCCGCACGCGCTGACCGGCCAATTGCCACTGGTTCAGGCCGAAGAACCTGAATTAACCAGACGCGACAGACGCAAGCGCCGCAAGCTGCCCACCATCGAAAATGCTGTTAGCAACCTGTTTACCGGTCTGGGATTTTTGCTGGCAGCAATCTTTGTCACGTTCTGGTTTCCGAGCGGGTACACGTGGGGCTGGTCGTTTCTTATCCCGGCATTTGCCTTGCTCGGCGAAGGCATTGGCCAATACCTGAAAGTCCAGGAACTGCGGCGCGAGCGTGAACGGCTTTCAGCTTTTCCTGTTCCCGCCCCCAACTTCCCTCAATCGTTTCCGCCACAGCCCCGTATTGCTGAGCTTTCGGCCCCGACAACCTCTGAACTGGCAACGCCTCCAGCCAGCATTTCCGAACACACGACCAAGAACCTGAACCGTCAATAACCGCATCCCCGCAACCTTGTTTTCATCAAGAAAGGATGTTCAATGACTATTTCTTTTTCCGCACTCAAACCAGTTTTCTATTCGCTCTTTATCGCTTCACTGCTAACGGCCTGCAACAGTTCTAAAACCGATTCAAATCCCAACGCCAATTCCGCAGCACCAGCAGCTTCATCGTCTTCCAGCAGCGGCGCGGCAACCGGAGGAGCCTTTGAAGGTCTGATTACTTCCAAGATGAACACCGGCGGCCAACCGATGGAAATCAAATACGCCATCAAAGGTTCGCGCACGCGCATTGAAACGCAGCTTGCGGCGGGCGGCTCGCAAATGGGCGCGGTGCTGATGGATTTCGCTTCCGGCACGCAAACCATGCTGATTCCGCAGATGAAAACTTACACAACAATGAATTGGAACGAAGAAGGCGGGATCAAAAAGATTGTTGAAAAGGTTGGCGCCGATAATTCATTCAAAACCACGCAAACCGGCAAAACCGAAACCATCGCCGGTCACACTTGTACGCACTGGATTTTGGGCGAGAAACAAGACACCGACGCTTGTCTGGCCCAGGGCTTGGGTTATTTTGGCGGCGGAAGCGATTCGGGCGGCTTATTCGATCAACTGAGAAGTTTCGCGCTGGGCGATAAAGCCAAAGCCGCACTGCAATCCAATCCCGAATTCCTGAAATTTGTCGAAGGCGGTGTCTTCCCGCTGAAGCTGGCAACCATCGAAAACGGCCAAGCGCGAACCATCATGGAAGTCACCAGCGTCGAAAGAAAACCACTCGACGATTCGCTCTTTTCCATTCCGGCGGATTACAAGAAGATGGAGATTCTAGGAATGCCCGGCGTCAAGAAGTAGTTTGTCGCCAAAGTTGGATTGTGGAATCAAGTTTGGCAAACTACGCCCACAAAAATTATGCAGACAATCGAACTGACAATTGATGAAGCTCTCTTAGCGCAAATTGACCGGGTTACCAGCGAACTCTCCTTAACGCGCGCAGCCTTTATTCGCCAAGCGCTGGAAACGGCGCTGCGTCAACAAGCGATTTTGGCAAAGGAAGGCCAACACGCGTTGGGGTATGAGCGCAAGCCAGTTGAGCCCGGCGAATTTGACGAATGGGAAGGCGTACGAGTCTGGGAGCAGTCATGAATCAAGGCGACGTGTTTTGGTATTCCTTTCGACCACCAGATAAACGGCGTCCCGTTTTGATCATCACACGTAATTCAGCGATTCCTTTTCTGACCGGCATCACCATTGCCCCGCTAACAACTCACATCAGAAACATTCCCACTGAGGTCGTACTGACTCCGGAAGACGATGGTGTTCAAACTGAATGCGCTGTGAATGTAGATAATCTCCAAACTGTTCAGAAAGCTGGTTTACAGGAATACTTGACCAGCCTTTCGCCCGAACGAATGCGCCAGATCCGTGAAGCAATTGAGTTCGCGCTTGGATTTGACGCTCTTCAATAAACTCGACAAAGGAACCTTTAATGAACCGACGAGAATTTATTCAACACACCGCGCTTGTCACCGCTGCCACGGCAGCAATGGATTTCACCGCCGAAGCCAAGGTCAATTGGCCGGTTGGCTGTTTCAATCGTCCGTGGACGAAATGGTCGTTCGACGAAGTGCTGAAGCAGATCAAAGCTGCTGGATACAAAACCACCGGCTTGCTCAGTTCTATGCGCGGAGAGCAATTCATCGGGGCGGACGCCAAGCCGGAATATCTGGACGCACTGAAAAAGAAACTGGCCACCAGCGGTTTGACGGCCAACATGGGCGCACTGCGTTCGCGGCACACCATCCCGATTGACGATTCGGTCAAGGAAGTGCGCCAGCAGATTGATAACGCCAAGTTTCTGGGCCTGCAGTACGTTCTCAGCTTCGGCGTGGACAAGCCGGAAGAGTACGCGCATTACTACAAAGTCATGCATGAATCAGCCGTTTACGCCGACGAAAAGAAAATCAAGCTGGTGATGAAACCGCACGGCGGAGGCAGCGGCGCTTCGGATGAAATCTTGCGCGCAATCAAGGAAGTCAATCATCGCAATTTCAAGATTTGGTACGACGCCGGAAACATCATTTACTACACTGGCAAAGACCCCATTGAAGAATTGAAACCGATTGCCCAACACGTGACCGGTTTCTGCGCCAAAGACTGCGGCGCAGTAAAAGGCGAAGTCATGTCGCAATTCGGCACCGGCAAAGTGGATTTCGCGGGCGTGTTCAAAGTGATGAAAGCTGCCGGCTTCAAAGGCCCGATCATGGTCGAAGGCGTCAAAGTCGGCGCAACGCCGGAAGAAACCGCAGCCAACGCCAAAGCCAACCGCGAATTTCTGGAAAAAGTTCTGGCTTCAGTTTAAGAGGATGATTTTCTCCCACGAAGGCACACGAAGTTTCACGAAGGAAGAAATAGACAGGATTTACACGATTGAACAAGATTGCTTTTCAGCCTAACTCTACCA
>CAYLJQ010000654.1:0-4220 GCA_964383955.1 uncultured Heliomicrobium sp.
CGTCTGGCTCTGCTCCTTTGGCTTTCATCTCTTCTTTATAAGTCGTCGAGCCAAGGGATTCGATGTCAATATCAAGCTCATCGCTCAAAGCTGATATCAGCCTATTGATTACGTTCTTTGGTCTTTCGTGCATTGAAACTGGCGACATAATCTCCACCTTCCCTTGATCATAAAAAACCCGCACATGGCTGGACTCGCCCAAGTCAGCAAGCAATTCCTCGTAATCTTCCCAAGAGACATTATCCATTCGCAGCGTTGATCCGGCTGGAAGATGGTTCAAGATTCCCGAAAATTCTGGCGCTGCCGCTACTGACATAACTCAACCTCCGATTCGTTTCGACACGTTGAACGTTGAAAACGCAACGAATGCTACCACAGGCAGTCAGGCAAATGGATAGTAGTCAAGCTTCCTAAAGCTTTCAATCTCTGCAAAGATGGTTTATAGAGTTGCCGCATCATCACCGATCACTTTCACCACAAAACCCGAAAGGAAACGAAATCTATGAACCGGAGAGATTTTCTTGCAACCGGCGCGGTTGCTGCCGTCGGAGCGAGTTCGATTGAAGGTTTGGCGGCATCAAACCTGTCCGCACCAGTACGAAAGTTCAAGCTGAATTACGCGCCGCATTTCGGCATGTTCAGAAACCACGCAGGCAATGATTTGGTAGCGCAATTACAGTTTATGGCTGACCAGGGATTCACTGCTCTGGAAGACAACGGCGCCCCGGAACGTCCAATTGCGGATCAGGAAAAGATTGGCAAAACGCTGTCGGATTTGAAAATGACGATGGGCGTGTTTGTCGCCACCAAGGACTTCGACAAGCCGACGTTTGCACTGACCACCTGGAAGCCGGAATTGCGCGAACCAATTCTGAAAGACATGCACAACGCCGTCGAAGTCGCCAAACGCATCAATGCCAAATGGTGTACGGTCGTTCCCGGTTGTCACGACGAACGTCTGGATTGGGATTACCAAACTGCCAGCGTTGTTGATATGTTTCGCCGTTGCGCCGAAATTGCTGAAAAAGCCGGGTTGGTGATTGTCATGGAACCGCTGAATACGCGCCGCGATCATCCCAAGCTTTTCCTGACCAAGATCAGCCAAGGGTATGCAATCTGCCGTGCGGTCAACAGCCCTTCGGTCAAGATTCTGTACGATATGTATCACCAGCAAATTACCGAAGGAAACATCATCCCGAACATTGATCTGGCCTACAGCGAAGTCGCCTACTTCCAGGTCGGCGACAATCCCGGACGCAAGGAACCAACTTCCGGCGAAATGAATTACCGCAACATCTTCAAACACATTCACTCGAAAGGCTTCACGGGCGTAGTCGGCATGGAACACGGCAACGCCAAACCCGGCAAAGAAGGTGAACAAGCGCTGATTGACGCTTACGTCTGGTCTGACAACTTTGATAAACCGATGGTCTAAGCGGAGTGTTGGCGCTGACCCAATCGGAGCAAATTCAAAAAAGATAGGAACAAGCAGGTTATGAATTATTCCCAGTTTCCGCGTGTGGCGAAATCGTCAGCTGCACGCGGTGTTTTTATGATTACTCTGTTGGTGGCATTGGCGCTGCAAGCGTCGTCTCAACAGGCAAAACCTCAGTCGAAACCAAAAGCAAAACCCAAAACGGCCAAACAAGCTGCTCCAGCAATCGAGCCGGAAGTTCAGGCTGCGCTGGATCGAATTTCGGAAGATTCGTTGCGCGGCAATTTGTCGTTCATCGCTTCGGATTTGCTGGAAGGTCGTGCGACGCCTTCGCGCGGGCTGAACACAGCGGCGGAATACATTGCCGCGCAATTCCGCAAAGCAGGCGTGGAACCCGCAGGCGATGCAAACGAAGCGGGTCAAAAGAGCTACTTTCAAACCGCAGTCTGGACACTTGGAGCAAAAAACGGCGATGTGATTGAAGCCGCAACCAAAGATGGTTCCACAAAGATGCGAATGCGCACGCCTCAAGTTGACCAATTGATTCAATCCGGAGTCATCACCAAAACTCCACCGACCGGCGATCAAAAAGAAGAAACGCTGTCATTCACCACCAGCAATGTTATTGGCATCCTGCGCGGTTCTGATCCTGTGCTGAAAGACACCTACGTGTTGGTGACTGCGCATTACGACCATATCGGGATCAGCAATGGAATGGCCGGAACCGATGTCATTAACAACGGAGCGAACGACGACGGCAGCGGCACGGTTTCCGTCATCGAACTGGCCACAGCACTGGCTTCGATGAAAACGCGTCCCAAACGCAGCCTCGTGTTTATGACTGTCTTTGGCGAAGAGCGCGGCTTGCTGGGTTCGCGGTACTACGGCAAACACCCGATCTTCCCGCTGGAAAAAACCGTCGCGGATGTAAACCTGGAACACATTGGCCGCACGGATGATTCGGAAGGCGACAAGTCCAACACGGCTACACTGACCGGGTTTGATTTTTCGGACATGGGGCCGATCTTCAAGAAAGCCGGGGAGCTGACCGGCGTCAACGTCTACAAACACGAAAAGAACAGCGATTCGTTTTTTGGCCGCAGCGACAACCAAGCCTTGGCCGACGCCGGAGTTCCCGCGCACACGCTCTGTGTCGCGTTCATTTTCCCCGATTACCACAAAGTCGGTGATCACTGGGACAAGGTGAATTATCCAAATCTGGCCAAAACCAATCGAATGGTGGCATTGGCGCTGATGATGATTGCCAACAATTCGGAAGCTCCGAAGTGGAATACGGAAAATCCGAAAACCACGCGGTACGTCGAAGCGTGGAAGAAGCTGCAAACAAAGTAAATCACCAATTAGCCATTATCCATTTGCCATTGCTCATCAATGGGCAGAAAGAAAAGCATTCTTACCCTGACCAGCAATGAGTAATGCACAATGGATGATGGCTAAACCCTGTTACCCATGAAAGAGTCTTTCCGAATTCAATCCGTTCAAACGCCGATCATTCCTGTTGTCGGTGAATTGATTCGCCAACATCCGGGCACAATCTCGCTGGGTCAGGGAGTCGTTTGGTATCCGCCGCCGCCGGAAGCCTTTGATCAAATCCAGGAAATTCTTGCCGATCCATCGCAGCACAAGTACCAGGCAGTTTATGGAATCCCTTCCCTGCTGGAACAGATCGAAACCAAGCTGCGCACGGAAAACAAGATTGATTCCACAAACGGCAGCCGCATCGTCGTGACGGCTGGCGGAAACATGGCCTTCATTAATGCCCTGTTGGCCATTGCCGACGCTGGCGACGAAGTCATTCTGCAAACGCCGTATTACTTCAATCACGAAATGGCGATCACGATGGCCAACTGCAAACCGGTACTGGTTGCGACGGATGAAAACTACCAGCTTCAACCAAAGCTGATTGCCGAAGCCATCACCGAACGTACGCGCGCGATTGTTACCATTTCGCCAAATAACCCGACCGGAGCAGTGTATCCAGAATCAGCGCTGCGCAAAGTCAACGAACTTTGCCGCCAACGAGGCATCTATCACATTCACGACGAAGCATACGAATACTTCACCTACGGCGACGCCAGGCACTTTTCGCCTGCTTCGATTCCGGGCAGCAGTGAATACACGATTTCGCTATATTCGCTGTCGAAAGCCTACGGCTTTGCCAGTTGGCGCATCGGCTTTATGGTCATTCCCGACCATTTGTTTTCGGCGGTGAACAAGATTCAAGACACGATTTTGATTTGCCCGCCCGTGGTTTCACAGTTTGCCGCAGCCGGAGCGATGAAAGTCGGCGCGGGATATTGCCGCCAGAAAGTCGAACAGCTTGCAGAAGTTCGCCAACTGGTTTTGACCGAGTTGGGTCAGTTAAAAGATTGCGCGATTATTCCGCCTTCGGTTGGAGCGTTTTACTTTTTTCTGAAGCTGAATACAGGCTTGCAGCCACTGGCATTAGTCGAAAGACTAGTCAAAGAACATCGCGTGGCCGCGATTCCCGGCTCTGCGTTTGGAATGGATAGCGGCTGTTATTTGCGTGTGGCATACGGAGCCTTGCAGCGCGAAACCGTCGCTGAAGGGATCGGACGATTGGTCAAAGGTGTTAAAGCAATTTTGAGTTGAGTCAGTACCGCGCGCGGTAGCACAATGAGATTAAGGCAAGCAATTTGCAGAGAAGCGGTGGGACAGGTTCTTAACCTGTCCCATAAGAAGTTTGTGCTGCTGAAGCAGTGGGACAGGTTACGAACCTTGCCTTTACCCACATCTTTTTGGC
>CAYLJQ010000655.1:0-4215 GCA_964383955.1 uncultured Heliomicrobium sp.
CATTTGAAAGCTGCTGTGTTGATTGATGCGCTGCTCACGCACATCAACGAATTTACAGGAAGCGCTCACCAGCACGATGACATGACGATTGTGGCGCTGAAAGTTTTGTGACCTGGGTACGCAGGCGTCTTGCCTGCCGTAATTTAAGCCGCGAAGCATCCTTTTCCCGGTTTTTGCCTAAGTCGAATCGCTTTGCTATCTTCGTCGCCTAACTTCGGAAAATATTCTTCTTCATACATTTGAAAGGTAAGCCCATGGAAGCTGTAACCTCCACAGGCGCGGCGCATACTTCTGTCGAATCCATTGAATCGCAAGGCTTTACGCCAGCGTTAACGCTCGGCGAAAAACTTGCGGCGTATTACGACCTGACCAAACCTAGAATCACGTTTCTGGTGGTTTTGTCTGCGTTGGCCGGATTCGCAATCGCTTCGCCATCGCCAATCAACTGGCTTGTATTTCTTCACACCGCGCTCGGTGTAGCACTGCTGTCGAGCGGCATTTCCACGCTCAATCAATATTGGGAACGCGAATCCGACGGTTTGATGGATCGCACCAAATCCCGTCCGCTGCCTTCCGGCAAGTTGACGGGAAACGGAGCCTTGGCATTCGGCGTTGCGATTTCGGTCATTGCCGAGGTGTATCTGGCGCTGCTGGTAAATCCGCTGACGGCGGCATTTGGTGCCATTGCGCTGACCAGCTATCTGTTTCTGTACACTCCGCTGAAAACGCGGACGCACTGGTGTACCTTCATCGGCGCTTTTCCCGGAGCGTTGCCCATCGTGCTTGGCTGGACCGCGGCGCGTAACGAAGTTGGTCTGGAAGCAGCAGTGTTATTCGGCATCATGTTTTTCTGGCAATTCCCGCACTTCCACGCCATCGCTACGATGTATCGCGAAGATTATTCCAAAGCCAGCATTCGCATGCTCCCGGTGATTGAACCGGACGGCAAATCCACAGCTCGGCAAATTGTCGCCTACACGGTTGGATTGCTGATCGTCAGCGTTCTGCCGACACTGCTCGGATTTTCCGGCTGGGTGTATTTTGCCGGAGCCATCCTGCTCGGAGCCTGGTTCCTGCACGCCAGCCTGACCACCGCCAAGCAAATGACTCGCGAACAATCTAGGCATTTGCTGAAAGTTTCGGTGATGTATTTGCCGCTGTTGCTGGGATTGCTGGTTTGGGGCAGTTAACGCCTAGACAATTTTTGTCAGGCTCTTAGCTTGAGGCAAAGGCATGCTTCTAACACTTTTACACCCCGGCGACCTGACGTTGTGGGAATTATTGACGATCTTTGTGGCATGGGCATTTATGCTACTCATTTTTATTGGGTTGCCATTATGCCTAATCGGATACATCTTCCATAAAATCGCCAAATACCGTAAAGAGATGTCCGATAGCAGATCGCATTAAGAAGCACCTTAACCGGCCACACCACCAGAACGACTACCGTGAGTAAGGAAATGCGGCTCCGCCGCCTGATGTGAGGAAGTGCTATGCACTTCCGGGGAACGCCTTGAGAATTATCGAGCTACGCCCGACTCTTCGGGCGTAGCTCGATAGGAAGTCTCTCAGATGCGGTGAGTCCGAGACTCCGCACATTAGGCGGCAAAGCCGCAAAAGAACGCCATCATCTCAACTACTTCCCTACCGTCGCCAAAGCTTCATCAATCGTTTTGATCGCAAAGTCGCACTGATCTTTATCAATCACCAGGGGAGGCGACAACCGGATTGTGCTCTGGCCGCAACCCAGGGTAATCAAGCCACGTTTGAAGCATTCCAGTTCAACCTGTCGCTGGCCGTCAACGTGAGGTTCTTTGGTCACGCGGTCTTTGACCAGTTCGATGCCGATCATCAAGCCTTTGCCGCGAACGTCGCCGATGATCGAGTGTTTGTCCATCAGCGCGGTCAATCCTTCCAACAGATAAGCGCCCATCTTCGCGGCATTTTCGATCAGTCCATCTTCCAGCAATTCCAGCGTCGCCAGCGAAGCCGCAATCGCCACAGGATTTCCTCCGAAGGTTGAAGCGTGTGCGCCTGGCGACCAATTCATCAAATCGGCGCGGGCAATCGTTGCGCTCAGCGGTAAACCGGAAGCGATGCCTTTGGCCGAAGTCAGAATGTCCGGCACAAAATCAAAATGCTCTGAAGCGTACATCTTACCCGTGCGGCCAAAGCCGGATTGGACTTCGTCGGCGATGACAAGAATGCCGTGACGGTCGGCAATTTCACGGATTGTTCGCAGGAATGAAGCAGGCGGAACGACGTAACCGCCTTCACCCTGAATCGGTTCGATCACGATGGCGGCGCATTCTTCTGCCGGAACAGTGGTTTTGAACAGCAGGTCTTCGATGACGCGAGCGCAGTGCGGGCCTTTCGCTTCTTTGGCTCCGCAAGTTTCCTGCGTCAGGTTGTACGGGCAGCGGTAACAGTTGGCGTAAGGAATGTGCGTCACGTCCAGTGCTTGCGGGCCGAAGCCTGCGCGCTGTTTGAACTTGCTGGCTGTCAGCGACAGAGCGCCCATCGTGCGTCCGTGAAAGGCTCCGAAAAACGCAATCAGCTTTTGTCGCCGCGTTGTGTACATCGCCAGTTTGACCGCGCCTTCGACGGCTTCCGCGCCGGAATTACCGAAGTGAACTTTCTTGTCGTGAGCGCCGGGCGCAACTTGGCTGAGCTTTTCAGCCAACTGCGACAATTGCGGAAAGTAATAATCCGCCGAACAGATGTGAATGAATTCGTCCACCTGTTTTTTGATAGCTTCGACGACGTGCGGATGCGCGTGACCAGTTGAGCAAACCGCGACTCCGGCGTTGAAATCCAGAAAGATGTTGCCATCAACGTCTTCGATCATCGCGGCTTTTGCGCGTTTGATGACCAGCGGATAAGGCCGCGTGTAAGACGGCGAAATGAATTGCGCATCGTGCGCGACAACTTGCTGAGCCACCGGGCCGGGCAGCGCGGTTTTAATTTCCGGGAGTTTTGCGACTTTCAATTCTGCTGTGCCTTGCATAAGTTTGTACCTCCGAACGGTTCAGAAATGAATGGACAACGCCACAACCGCTTCGGACAAAGAGGTCCAAGCTGTTTCGGCTGCGACAGGAATTATTTGAGATTGGCTGAAAACGGACGGGCACTAATCCGCGAAGAGGTTTTTGCGGGATAGAAGCGGGACGTGTTGAGAGATAAAAAGTGAAGTCGGTTTCATACTTTAAAATTATGCCGACGCAGGAGTTATTTCCTGCGCCAGCGCATGCCGTCTTTCGTGTCTTCCAAAATGATTCCCATCTCGGTCAGCTGATTGCGAATTTCGTCGGAGCGGGCAAAGTTTTTGGCTTTGCGTGCTTCCTGACGTTCGTCAATCAAGGCTTGAATTTCAGAATCGAGCATTTCTTTTTTGGCTTCGCCGAAAATGCCAAAGACTGAATCGAAGCAATCAATTGCTGCCAACAGAGTTACTTTGTCTGCGGACTTGACCGCGCCAGCCGCCATCGAAGAATTGGTTTCGCGGACGAAGTCATGAACTGCGGCCAACGCTTCGGCAGTGTTCAGGTCGTCATCCATCGCGTCTTCAAATCGCTTCAACGACAGTTCCGCCATTCTGGCAATCGGAGCCGTCGAACCTTCTTCCGGCTGAACTTCGGTCAGGCGCTGTTTAAAATCGTTCAGTCGAGCGACGGTGCTTTCGGCTCCGCGCAATCCTTCCAGTGTGAAGTTGAGCTGTTTGTGGTGCGGCGCAGACAATAACAAATAACGAATCGCTCGCGCGGAATATCCTTTTTCCACCAGATCGCGGAAGGTGAAGTAATTGCCCAAACTCTTGGACATCTTCTGCCCTTCGACCATCAGGAATTCTGCGTGAACCCAGTAATTGACGAAAGGTTTTCCCGTAGCGCCTTCGGATTGCGCAATTTCGTTTTCGTGATGCGGAAACACCAGATCAATTCCGCCCGCGTGAATGTCAAAGGTTTCGCCAAGGGATTTCATGGACATCGCCGAACATTCAATATGCCAGCCTGGTCTTCCCTTCCCTAAGTCTGTTTCCCAGAATGGCTCGCCGGGTTTGACGGCCTTCCACAGAACGAAATCGCGCGCGTTTTCTTTGGCTTCGTATTCATCGGAATCCACACGCTCGCTTGCTCCGACGACGTTGCCTTCAAACTTCACCTTCGAAAGTTTGCCGTACCCATCAAAGGTGTTGATGCGAAAGTACGTCGAGCC
>CAYLJQ010000656.1:0-4212 GCA_964383955.1 uncultured Heliomicrobium sp.
ATCCGCAATCCGTGGCTCATCTGAAGCCGGTTGCCGTCTTCACCGGTTGCGTCATGGAAGGTTTGTTCAAACACACCAACGACGCCACCAAGCACGTATTGGAAGTCAACAATTGCCAGAACATCGAAGTCACCAAGCAGGTTTGCTGTGGCGCTTTGCACGCGCATTCAGGCGACCTGGAAACGGCACGCAAACTGGCGCGCGAAAATATTGACGCGTTCGAACGCTTTCTGACCTCGGATCACAATCCGGCCAACCCGGCAACGATCATCATCAATGCCGCTGGCTGCGGAGCGCTGCTGAAAGAATACGGCGAGTTATTGAAAGACGAACCACGCTATGCTCAGCGAGCGGAACACTTCAGCCGCCATGTCAAAGATGCAACCGAGTTTCTGGCCGCGGGCGAAATCCGCCCCGGCGCGGAAATCAAAGAAGTCGTGACAATGGATGCGCCCTGCCACCTGTACCACGCCCAGCGCGTGATGACCGCTCCACAGAAAGTGCTGACCTCGATTCCCGGCGTCGAATACCGCCAACTGGAAGGCATGCAGGATTGCTGCGGCGGCGCTGGCATTTACAACCTCAGCGAACCGGAAATGTCCGAAGGCATCCTTTCCGAAAAGATCGAAAAAGTGAAAGCCACGGGCGCAAAGGTTCTGGCAACGGCCAACCCAGGTTGCCACATGCAACTCGGCGCAGGCATGCGGCTGTTCAACGCCGATTGTCAGGTTGTTCACGTCGTCGAATTGCTGGACGAATCGTATCGAAAAGCCGGGCTCTAATCAGCGCTTTTTTTGTTTGTTGGGTTCCTGAGCGCTCTCGAATCTGACTGAAGTTATTTCAGCTTTTCGTATTCTTTTTTGGCAGCAATGAAGATTGGCAGGTCAGCGTCTGCTTCTTTCCACAAGGTAAAAAACGCCTCGTAGGCTTGACGGCTTTTGGCCGCATCACCCTGCAATGCTACGGCTCGCGCTAGTCCGAGAGCGGCAAGCGGATAAAGCAACGATGGCGGCGACTGGCCGCGAGCATCAAGAATTTTCTGGTATTCGGCGGCGGCTTCCGCGGCTTTGCCAAGTTTCAGGTAGCTTTGAGCGCGCACTGTTTGCGGCCAAAATTCGGCGGCGGGTTCGTACGGTTTCACCGCTTCCAGCAGTGCGATGGCCGCCAGCGGACTGCCATTGCGAAATTCGAGCGCAGCCTTTATTTCAGGCAACCAGAGTTGATTGACGAGCGTGTCTTGGGGGTATTGCTGCTCCAGTTCGGTGACTAGCAAGTGGGCTGTCACCGCTTCGCCTGAAACTGCCAGCGCCAATGCAGCACGCGGCAGCGTGACCTGATTGCGCGCCAGTTTCAGCGCCGCGCCCGCTGATGTAACGGCTTGCGCATTTTGGCCAAGCGCTGCTGCGCGCAATGCCGCTTCCGCCGCATACTGTGCCGCTACCTCTTTCGATCCACTACGGCCAGCCGCTTCCATCGCGTGCAGTTCCAGTTCCTGCGAACGCCGCCAGGCTCCCTCAAATGCCGCTGTCTGCATTTGCCAATTCAGCCCTCGATATTCATTCGGTTTGCCTTTTAGCCACGCCAGATGCTCCTGCATCGCTGTCGCATCGCCAGCGACGAATGCGAGTAAATACAAAAAGCGGCGAATCGCAAAGCTGTCCAATTTTTGCTCTTGCGCTCGAACGCAGGCGTCTTTGGCTTCCGCAAAACGGTTGAGCCGCAGCAGGCCTTCGACCAGATTCGCGTGCCAACTTGCAGTGTTCGGATTCAGGCGCAAGGCTTCACCCGCGGCGGCGACAGCTTTCTCGAATTGCCCCGTTCTCAGGTACAGGTCTGAAAGGCTGCCCGGCCCACTGTGTTCACGCGGGTAATTCTGTTTGTATGATTCCTGCGCCTCAATCGCCTTGTCCAATTCTCCCGTAACATACTTGTAGTAAAACGCAGTGATGCGCGCCTTTTCCCATTCGCTTACAGGGTCGCGCAGCGCAAAAGCTTTAGCCGCATATTCCGCCGCCAGCGTTGGCTGGTTGGCGTTATTGAAGTAGGTGGCCAGCCCCATCCAGGCGGCAGCGAAATTCGGGTCTATTTGAACCGCCCGCCGCATATACTCAATGGCTTTCAGGTTTTGCCCCTTGGCTGATTCAGCCTGGCCCAGCGTGTATTCTCGCAGCGCATCCAGTGATGCAGTCGTTCGTTCGAGTTGGGCGTCGAATTTCCGGATCGAACTCAGCGTTTCGCCCAACTTGCCGCGCAGTTCTGTGGCGGCTCGCGAAAGCGCGCTGAGCACTTGATCTTTCCCCTGGGCTTCGACTTGCGTGATGGCGAGCGAATCGCCGGTTTGTCCGTTGAGCGCTTCGAGCGTGATGGAATAGTTCCGATCAAATTTCACAATGGAACCGGCAATGAGCGCTTTCAAGCCTTGCCGCTGGCAAATTTCGCGTCCCAGTTCCCGCGTCACGCGCTCGTCCGGCGAACGGCTCATCAGTCGCAATGTCGCCCGCGTGCGTGTATCGGGAAAAAGATCGAGGAAGGGCGACTGCTGCAATTGCACAGCCAACCCTTGCAGCAAGGTGCCGTCAAACACTTCTTCGCCGGTTTTATTGACGAATTCAGTTAATAAGATGCTGTCTTTGTCCGTCAGCAGCGGCTTGCGATTGAAGTAAAAGAACGCGACAGCGGCGGCAATGACTGCTGCGATCAGCGTAAGCGCCACGCCAAGCCGGTGACGTTTAACTTCTGTGAGGATGATCTTTGCGCTGGAGGTGGTCGTTGCAGTACTGGCCTCACCTGTTGCAATCGGTATTGCTTCCCCGGTCTGTTTCGCAAGCTGAGCGGATCGGCCAAGCTTGGCGGCGAATGCCATCTCTTCTTTGTAATCAAGCAGGTCTTGCAGCAGGTCTTTGGTGTGTTGATAGCGTGCTTCCCGCTCCTTGGACAACGATTTACTGACGATGCGTTCCAGTTGCGGTGATGCGCCGGGCAAGTGTTGGCCGAGTGGCTCCGGCTCCGCTTTCAATATCGCCATCATAATTTCTGGCGTATGCAAGCCGGTGAACGGCTGACGCCCGGTGAGCATTTCATACAGCACGACGCCCACGCTGAAAATGTCGCTGCGCGCATCCAGCGTCTGCCCGGAAGCCTGTTCGGGAGACATATAGCGCGGCGTGCCCAGGACTCTGCCAGCCTCAGTCAGCCCCGTTGTCGGGGAGACGGAAAGATGCAGAGTCTTGTCTGCTTCCCTTTGTCCCGCGCCCTCACTGGCTTTCTGCCTTTCCATCCCGCTGTCTTTCTTTCTCTCTGCCTCCTCCTCTTTTTGTCCTTCTGCCAATTTCGCCAGACCGAAATCCAGAACCTTCACATACCCATCCCGGCGCAACATGATGTTTTCGGGTTTGATGTCGCGGTGAATAATTCCGGCTTCGTGGGCAGCTGAAAGCGCAGTGGCAGTTTGAATGGCGATTTCGAGCGCTTCGTTCACCGTCAACCGCCCGTCGCGCAATTGCTCGCGTAATGTTTGTCCGTCAATGAATTCGGTGGCGATGAAATGGGTGTCGCCAATATAGCCAACTTCGTAAATCGTCAGGATATTCGGGTGGTTCAGCGCACTGACAGAGCGAGCTTCCTGCTGGAAGCGTTGCAATCGTTCCGGCTCGCGGGTGAGGGCTGGAGGCAACAGTTTGAGCGCGACTTTCCGCGCCAAACGTGGGTCTTGCGCCAAATAAACTTCGCCCATTCCGCCGACGGCAAGCAAGGACTCGACTCGATAATTCCCAATCTCGTGCCCAATCAGCGATGAAGTTTGTGGAGTGGCAGTCAAGGCAGTCGGCGGCAGGATTTTCCGCTGTTCGGCCATTTCAGCGACCACGCCTGCCACTTTTCCGGCGATAAAACCATCTGCTTGCATCCGCGCGTCCAGCAAGGATTCCACTTCGCGTCGCAACTCTTCGTCATCGGCACAGGCTTCGGCCAGAAAGCTTGTGCGGGCTTCCGGCGCAAGCTCCATTGCATCGTGATAAAGCTCTCCGGCGCGCAGAAATTGTTCAGCGTTCACGAACAGACTCCTTGGGTTCAAGTCGCGGAAGAATCACACTTCGGCAAGGCAACGGGCAATTGCCTGATTTACCAGGTTAAGGAAGATTGCACATCTCCTCAGAAGTCTAAATCGAACCAAACAACATTGGTACAACCAGAAAGAAACCACTGATGAACACG
>CAYLJQ010000657.1:0-4210 GCA_964383955.1 uncultured Heliomicrobium sp.
GCCTGAAGAATCGAAATTAGCATCAATGCGCAAAGCGCAAGCATGGAAACGCAGCAACGCAGCGTCAGACCAGAAATGTTGGGCAAATGCATTCGGTAGCTCCTCAGCGGATGTTGATTGGCTTGTTGATGTTGGTTAGCAGGCTACTCGGCGAATGCGTGTTTGGCAATGCTGTTCTGTCGAAAGTCTGCCTCTGGGTGGCAGGATGGTTTCAGACGCAAAAAAATCAGGATGAAGATTTCTTGGAATCTTCATCCTGAGAACTTGTGTCCGAAAAATTGGCTTCTTACTGTTCGATGACGCGGCGGATGCCGAAGCGTTCCAGGCTTGATTTTTCCGGATCAACCACGCCAAAGCGGAAATCGCGGATTTCGCGTCCCGGCGCTTTGAACAGCGAGTCAAAGCTGGCTTTGAGCGCCGCTTGCGGATCATCTGCCACGCTAGCCAGCTTCTGTAGCTGGAGCGAATAATCTCCAGTGATGTTCGGATCAAGAGGGGTGGCGATGATCAGATGAATGCCAGTGGTTGTCAGGCGATATGTGAGCTGCGCATTCTTGCCTCCACCAGTATTGTCGTCCTGTGCCAGACGCGGATCGCCCGTGTTGCTGTGCAGGATCAAGAAGGAATCAAGCACAGGCGCATTCATGTTGGAGCGCGTATTGTCTCCCTGGGCGCCTGAGAACCAATAGAGGTCCAGATACGTCCCGGCAGATGTTTGCAAGTCAGTATTTGTAATACTGCCGTTGATGGTTTGGCCATAAGCGATTGGCGTGGCCACATTATTCAGCAGCTTGAGCGTATAGCTGCCCAGCCCATTGGGTTCCAGGTCAGACGAAGTGGCAAAGATGGCGTAATTTCCCGGATTCGGAATTACTGTCATCAACAGAGCGTTATTGTTATTGGCGGCTTGTGTGCTGCCGTAATTGCCCGATTGGTCGTCTGCGGCAATGGGAGTCAATAATCCGTTGGCGTTGTTGTACAGCAAAACGGCGGCGTCGAAGCTGGTTGAACGCAGATCAATGGCAACCGTCGTGTTCGGCGCGGTGGTGGTAAAACTGTACGCGTCAAAGAAATAGGTGCTGCCCGCGCTGCCAGCCTGAACCTGGTCGTCAGCGGCCAGCGCGCCAGTCACGGTTTGACCGAAGGTAATCGTCTGGGCGCGCACGGGCGGAAGCGAACCGGCCAGCTTGATCGTTACCACGTTCGAGTCACGATTGTTGGCCGTAAGCCGGATGTTAACGCTGCCCAGTCCGGCCAATTCCGGCGGAATGATGACGTTGACTTGATCCAGTCCGACAAAACCCGGCGCAGGACCGGCATATAAAACAGTCGCAGGCACACCTTGAATTTTGCAGGTAACGGCTTCGGCTACTCCGTTGCCATCTGTGGGATTGGCTGCTGGCGTGTTACGAATGCCAGTGACGTACAGCACCAGTACGTTCGGTTGGGCGGTTGTGCCTGCGCTGACATCTCGTTCTGTGCCGTCCGGGTTATAGGTGTTTATCAGGGGGCCGCCGGTTGTCGTTTGGGCGGCGGCAGCGCCTTGTCCATTCGCGCGTGCGGAAAAAATACCGGGTGCGGCGCGAACGACAGTAATCGTTCCTGTTGTCGTGGAATTGTTGGAATTGGTTACGGTGACGGTCACACTGTTTCCATCGGCAACCGATGCCGGAACCACAAAGTTAATTTGCGAAGGCGCCACGAAAAATAATCCGCAATCGGTGGTGCCAATACGAACGCGCACACCGCCCAGCGTCGTTGGCAATGGAACCGTGCTGGCAATAAAAACCTGATTATTTTGCGTCGTGAATGTGCCAAAAGCGGCAGCAATTGTGTCGGGCGTGACTACTTTGTCAGTGGCAAAGCTAGCGGCATTGACCGCTGATACTTGGGCTTGCGCCGTTATCGCCAAGCTGGAAAGCGAGATAAGCAATGCTGCAAAAAGCAATTGGCCCGCTTTCCGGCAAATTGCTGTTGAGATTATCTTCATGGTCTTCTCCTCAGAAGTCGGGATCAGGTGACAATCGCGGTGAGCGTGGATTATTAAATACCCACCGCGAATTTCAGTTGATGTTTCAAGCTTAGGGAAATAAGGGGGCGGTGAATGATTGATACTCGACCGCCAATCTAGCTGGCTCTTCAATGCGCGTCAAGCAAGTTTTTCTCCTTGCAGGCGCGAAAAGCCGCCTTGTCAGATTGCAGTATCTAAGACTTCGTTGGCTATGACTTAGCCGGAATTTTTAGATCAAAAGTTAGTGGCTGAATTCAACAGATTTGTTTTTCGATGGTCTGTTTATTGAAGGATGCAGCGCCTGGCAGCAGCAACATTTCGGGCGAATTGCCAATCCACGGCGCTTGCAGTAGCATCTCGGCTACGTCAAAGGGTCAGTACTTCAATCGAATATACAAACAATAAACTCAAGCTTGGCTGGTGATTTCCTCTTCAACCTAAAAAAAAGCTTGCGGGCGTCTGCCTAATGCAGTTGCACCGCAACAACAAACTTGCCTGGGATAATCCAGGCAATGAACCGGCAGGAGCCGGAAGGAGATACGAATGAATCTAAAACGACATTTCTTACCCAGGGCCTCGACCGTGTTTGCGGCGTTGCTGCTTATGCTCAGCAGCTTTACTGTTGGGCTGGCGCAGCAATCCGCAACTGCCACCATCGAAGGCATCGTCACCGATCCGAACAACGCTGTCGTGATCGGAGCCAAAGTGGCTGCGCGCAATGTGGACACAGGCGCGACCCGCGAAATTACGACCGATGCCAGCGGCATTTATCGGTTGACCGCTTTGCAGCCCGGAACGTACGCCTTGTCGGCTTCGGCGACAGGCTTTGCCGAAAACAAATACGGCAATGTGACGGTGAACGTCGGCCAGAAGTTGAACCTTGATTTGGCGCTTCGCGTCAATGTCAACGAAACCATTACCATTACGGGCGCTGCGCCGGTTGTCGAAACAACGCGCACCAACGTCGCCAGTTCCGTGACGGAATCTTCCGTTCGGGAATTGCCCGTCAATGGCCGTAACTTTCTGGATTTTGTCACGCTGACGCCGGGCGTGGTTCGCGATCCGCGTGGAGGCGATCTTTCTTTTGGCGGGCAAAAAGGCACGCTCAACAGCATTCAGATTGACGGCGTGGACAACAACAACCTGTTTTTTGGCCAATCGCTGGGACGCACTGGTTCCGGCCGCGCGCCGTACCAATTCAGCCAGGACGCTGTGCAGGAATTCCAGGTCAACACCAACAGCTTTTCCGCGGAATTTGGTCGCGCCGCTGGCGGAGCCATCAACGTCATCACCAAATCCGGCACCAACGAGTTTCACGGAACCGCGTTTGAATTTTTCCGCGATCGTGCCTTGAACGCCAACAGCTTGCGTTACGACGCGGGCCTGGAAGCTTTCACTGGCGGCTTGCCGTCTTTGATTCCCAACGGACGTGTTTTCAGTTCAGCAACCAACAGCGTCGTTGGCACGCCAACCAAACCGCCGTATCACTTCAATCAATTCGGCGGCAATTTAGGCGGTCCAATCAAAAAAGATCGTGCGTTCTTCTTCTTCAATTACGACGGTCAGCGCAACACGCAGCCAAATATTCTGAACGCATTGCCTGCCGCTGATACCACGCAGGCTTCTATTGATGGGCGCAACCGGTTGCTGCCACTGGCCACCAACTACACGCGTGGATTTAACCAGGATGTTTATCTGGCCAAAGTGGATTGGCAGCTCAGTGCGGAAAATCGCATGACTTTCCGCTATAACCGCCAGAAATTCACCGGCGTGAATCTGGAAAGCAATGGCGCAAACGTTGCGCAGGAACACAGCGGAAACAGTTTGGTGACGACGGATTCGTTCACAATCACGCTGAACACTGCGTTCACGCCGCGCTTGCTGAATGAGTTCCGCACCCAAGTAGCGCGCGACAAAGAACCCGGACTGGCGAACAGCGATTTGCCCGAAGCGGTGATTTCCAATGCCGGTCAAGCGGCGCTGACTATCGGACGCAACAATTTCAGTCCGCGTGAAACCACCGAAAAGAAATACCAGTTTATTGACAACGTCACGTACATCGCCGGCAAACACAACTTGCGAGGCGGTCTGGACGTCAATCTGGAACGCATCAAAAACTTCTTTCCTGGCTTTTTCGGCGCTGGTTACACGTACACCAGCTACGCCAACTTCACGAACAACGTCGTGGCCAGTTTTACG
>CAYLJQ010000658.1:0-4210 GCA_964383955.1 uncultured Heliomicrobium sp.
AAGATCAACGATGCCAGCGGCTGCGTTGTGCGAACTAGGATCGAGCCAGCAGGGAAACTGATTGTTTCTTTTTGTATATGGCCTTTTAGTTTGACTTCGGCATGGCCTTGAAAGGCGCGAGCAGCTTTGTTGACGGAATCAATGACGAAGCTTTCGACTTCAGTGTCGAGTGGTTGGGTGAGTTCTTCGATAGCAATGCCATGAGCTTGCAGTTTTGCGATCACGGTTTTTAGCCCAGCTTCGTTTTTGAAAATGTAAGCACGTGGAACTTCGTTGCTTTTGGTGGCGGCGAACAATCCGTAATCCGGCATGGGCGTCGGAGTGAATTTGTCTTCGACCATCACGGTCATGTCTTTGCCGTTCTTTGGATTTTTGACCTTCTTCACTTCGCCGACCAAGATGCTGACGGGTTTGTCGAGCGGCTTGATTTCAAAAGCGACGCCTTTTGCCGGGAGCTTGCCGCGAACAGCGTCGGCGTCAACGCGATTAATCAACGCCGTGATTTCGGCGGCGTGCAGAGCAGAGTATTTGAAAATTTCTTCGACAAACGCTTCGGTGACGGCGATGCGGCCTTTGAAATCCAGGTAGCTGTAAGCTTCGGAAAGAATTGTCAGCCGGTTGCGCAATCCGACGTAGTTGTTGCCGAACATCGGTTTGTGATCGAACGTGCGCCAGATTTTGGTTTCGGGCTTGTCGGCGGGCTGAGCGGCGCGGCCTTCGCGTTGCATTTCGAAAGTGTTCACTTCGCGATTCATGCGCTCTTTGGTGGCGAAGTTGCCGTAAAAGTACGTTCGGAATTTGTGTTTCACCTGTAGCGTGCGCGTAATCGCCGGAAGCATTTTGTTGCGACCGAAGGCAATCAGCCGGGCGTCGGCATTCGGATTCAGCGTAGGCGAATATGTCAGGTGATAACCGTGATACGAACCGTTGGTCGTGTGCAGGTCAACGGTCAGGTGCGGGTCCCAGCGATTCATCAAACCGACTAGCGCGTTGGCTTCGGGCGATTCCAGCTTCATGTAATCGCGGTTCAAATCCATGGCTTTTGCGTTTTCCCGCGTGCCGACTCCGCCGATGGGGCCGTTTTGAGCCGTGCGATTGTTGACGCTGATTTTTTCGTTGCCGTCTGCGTTGTAAATCGGTGCAACCAGAATCACCAGTTTGTCCAGCAAGGTTTTCAGATCACCGGCAACGATACGCCGCGATAAATGCAGCATCGCTTCCTTCCCTTCCACTTCACCAGCGTGAATGTTTGCTTGAATGAAGACGACGGGTTTTCCAGAAGCGCGCGCTTCGCGTGGTTGAGAAATCGGCGGATTGGCAAAAATCATCAACGGCAGCTCACGGCCTTCTTCGGTTTTGCCGAAGGATTCGACGCGCAACTTGTCGGTGATTTTTTGCAGGTCGCCGATGAAGCGCAAAACGTCTTCGTAGCGGCTGGTTTCTTCGTAGTTGGTCAGTTCAGCGCGAGATTTCGGCAGGGTGTCTTGAGTTTTTGGCATAGCGATATTTGGTGTCAGCAGCAAAAAGCAAAACAGCAATACAGCCGTTTTCATGATTGGGTTTTCTCCGGGTTGTAAGTGGTGAAGTCCGTGTAACGGATGCGGATTGTAGAAGAGGAAAGACGAAGTTTCTAGCCATTCAGTTTCCGGTCAATTTGATCGCGACAATCTTGTAAATCCAGCCCAACAAATAAATTGCGATCAGGGCGTAAATCAAGCGGTCGAAGCCTTTGGCGCGAATGAATTCGGACCATGAAATTCGCTGATGCAGCAGAAAAACGAAGACCGGAATGCTTGCCACTGTCAGGCAAAAAACAATGAGGCCGAAGGGTTGTGCGATGAAGGCTTGATAAAAATGGAATCTGGCAGAATGAGCAAAGCTGGTTGTCAGTCCACAGTTTGGGCAGGGAATGCCAGTCAGTTTGAAAAACAGGCAAGGAGGCAATCCCAATTGTTCATGAGTGCCGTAACCCGCAATGGACGGAGTGAGCATTCTGGCAAGCATCAAAGTGAAACCAGCCCCGGCAATCAACGCAAGATAAGTGAATTGATCATTGCGCGAAAACACAACCGGCGAGTCAGGTTCTGATCGTGACTCGCCGGTTGAGACAGTAAGGTGATTCAATTTTTCAGGGTTAGTTTTCAATTGAGCGAATTGGCTGCACCGATAATCCACAAGGCTGCGCCTGCAATACCGGCAAGACAAGAAATGACGGTTCCAGCGATTCCAACATAAAATCCAATTTTGGCCAGTGTTTCACCCGCTTTGGGAGCTTTGCCCAATTTGATGTCGTTTAATTCCATCTTGCCTAAAATCATCGCCGGAATACTGGTCAAGAAACCGCACATCACCAAGCCAAGAATGCTCAAAACCATGGACGCGATTGCGCGTCCGCTGGCGCCGCTTTGTTGCGTTATCGGTTGATTGGCATAGGAGCTTTGATACACCGGCGGGCCCTGGTAACCGGGATAAGGCGATTGCGACGAAGAAGGGTTCGCATAAGAGCCTGACGTTGGTTGATTCGGTTGCGGAGCGGTCTGCTGTCCTGAATGACTAACAGGACGGGTCAACGGACTGGAACAATTGCGGCAAAAACCTGCATCGTCGGGGTTTTGAGTACCACATCGGGTGCAAAACATTAACTATGTCCTCCTGGGATTTCTGTCATTTCAGTTTTACAACTCATCGGTTTGTGTCACGGGGAGAAGGAATCGGCATCGGTTCGCGCAGCCTGGTTGTTGTCGGCTCGGTAATACTGTAATCAGCAAGCTGGGATTGATCCGCTTCATTGAGCTGGGCAACTGGCAGTTGCTCAACCGGTGAAGTATTGGGAACCGGAGCAAACATCGGTTGCGGAATATTTTCTGAATGCTGCTTTTTCAATTCAACAATACGTTTGCTGATAAACAGACCGTTAAAAACAATTGCCAGTCCAATGAACAAAGGCAGCAGCCCGACTGCCCAAATGCGTTGCAGGATGATTGCTTCAGGACCGCCTGACGCATTGCCAATGGCTTCGAAAAAGAGATTCAGGAAAATGCATGCTGCCAGGCCCACGCTGGCGGTAATAACTCCGGTTTTAATTTCTTCCAGCCGTTTTTCTTCGGGCAATTTCTTTTTGTTTTGTTCTCGCTTTTCCTGATGCTCTTCGATCCACCACTGATTCCAAT
The DNA here is from genome assembly GCA_964383955.1 of uncultured Heliomicrobium sp. Lineage (GTDB taxonomy): Bacteria > Acidobacteriota > Blastocatellia > RBC074 > RBC074 > RBC074. The sequence continues at coordinate 3,171 of CAYLJQ010000658.1, forward strand.
CCGCTGACTGGTTGACGCTGGACCCGGCTCCGCCTTTGCTCATCACGCCTTGTATCCGCTTTAGATTCGTCCCGCACTTTTTACAAAACTTGATCGCTTCGCGGGTTTCTGTTCCACAATTTGGGCAAAACATATTTCTCCTTTTCGCCGAACTGGTGTTGGATTTAGCGACCCAAGTGTTTCGTATCTTCTTCCGTCACACTGACTGTGGTTTGAACAGGATCAAGCTCATTGGTGTGCGGAGCGGGTTGATGAACTGGAACAGCAGCAGAAAAAACCGGTTTGGGCAGAGCCGCCTGCACTGACACGTTCGGAGATTGAAGCGATGATTGACCGGTTTCCGACGCTGAATACATTGCGCCGGGGTAGCCCGATGTTGTTGAGGGCGCATCGGCAATTACCCGCGTACTAATAATTTTGGAAATGCCAACTGCGCAAACAATGAACGCAATCAAGCTGCCAAAGCCAAATGGGGAACGCCAGCCATTTAAAGGCGCGGAAAAAATAAAATTGAGGATTTGATAAACAAGGTAGCTGCCACCCAGTACCGCCATCGTAATTCCAGAGCGCATTTCTTTCTGGCGCTCCATTTCCCTATTGAAGACGGCAGCGGGCGGCAGATGGTGAAAAGCAGGTTGCGGCGGAGCAAGCTGTCCTGTCAAAGCCTGCGAAACAATGAGCAAGTTGGTTCCACACACCGTGCAGAATTTTTTGCCATCTCCCTGGTTCGACCCGCATTTCGGACAGAACATAACTTACTCCACAAACCTGAATTCCGCTTGGTGGTTTAACTGCGACGAAAAGCGTTGAGCAGTTTTCGCACTCGCCCTTGAAACAGCGACATCATTGCCATGTACCCGTAACCCAACAGGAAGATCATGAGAAACGGAATTGTCGCGTAAATGTTCGAACGGATTGCGTAATAAACTGCGCCAACAAAATACAGCGCAAAAGCCAGTTCAATGAACGGCAGCAATCCGCCTTTGCGTTTGTATTTCTTAGCAACCTGGAGCCAGTTGTCCTTGCTCGATTCGACGTTG
>CAYLJQ010000659.1:0-4204 GCA_964383955.1 uncultured Heliomicrobium sp.
TGGCAAATGGCTTTGCGCCTATTCGTAGAACTGCGCCCGGATTATTCACGATGAATTCGGATCTGTTTGGGCCACCTGCCGGAACGATCTTCCGGGTCAAAGCTGATGGATCAACCCGCTACGAACCAATCGCGGAATATGATGTGGCAAAACAACGATTCGTGCCGAAACCAATCAGCCTTGGCGAGGAAACAGACAAAACCTATTTGTTGTTGTTTAGCTCCGGCTTGCGGCAACGGAAGGATCTCAGTTCCGTTACGGTTCGAATTGGCAACACGACGCTGCCGCCTTTGTACGCCGGACCACAAGGCGATTTTGATGGCTTGGATCAGGTCAACGTCTTGTTGCCGCGCACCTTCCAAGGCAGCGGCGAACTCCGGCTGGTGCTGAGTGCAGAAGGGCAGGATGCAAATCAAGTACGAATTGCATTTCAATAACTTTCAAATTTGAGTATCAAGCCGTAGCCAGGTATTGATCTGGTCAGCACCAGAGCAATATCAGACCACGGCAAGCATTCTCGCATAACAAGAAACAGCTTTATATCAGGAGCGTCCTATGAAGATGATGAGACTAGGGTTACTTTTTTGTTTAGGTGTGTTTTCTGTATCGGCCCTTTTCAGCCCCCTATCCAGGCCACGAGCAGAATCTGTCGAATTGCCAACCGGGTCTGATCCCAGCGGTTTGTTTGTCACCTATCAAAACAGCCAAGGGGCAAAGACTCGCCAACTGCCAACTGAAGACAGCGCGGTTTACAATGCTGCCCAACAACAAGCCGGGCAACAGGCATCGCTGCACGAAATTTCCAACCGGAACAATTCTGTTCAATCCTCGGCAAAAGCGCGTAATGGGCTGTTTCTGATTTTGCGGGGCACATCCGGCCTGGAACAAAATGCCGCTGCCAAAGCGGCGTTTCAACGCGCGGCAGGCAAGTGGGAATATTTGATTCAGGACCAGATTTCAGTCGCTGTGGATGTGGATTTTGGCTCCACCTATTTTAATGAGCCGTTTCCTTCAGGTGCCGTTGCGTTGACCAATGCGCGCGGATTGCGTGTAACAACATCAACACTTTACCTGAATGTGCTTGAAAACATGCGCGACAACGCAACAGAAGAACGGCAGAAATTGCTGTTCAGCATTTTGCCGGAAAACTCAATGCCGACAGATTTAGGATCGGCGGACTTTATTGTGTTGTCTTCTCCGATTGCGCGCGCAATTGGTTCATTACCCGCGGATGTTGATCCGAATAGTAGGCTTGACCAGGCGGCAGGCGAATTTCCGGCGATTGGGTTTAACTCTGCTGTTAAATTCGATTTTGATCCCAGCGACGGTGTTGATGCCGATAAAATTGATTTTGAAGCGCTGGCGACGCGAGAGCTAGGCAGGATTCTTGGCTTCACTTCCAATGCGGGCTATCCGGAACTGGAACCTTCGCGGGCAAGCTACCTAACAGTCTGGGATTTCTTTCGATTCAGACCTGGTCAGGTTCGTAACACCATCTTCACAGCGCAGCGTCCAGTATTGTCAGGTGGCCAGCACGTATATTTTACCGGAGGAGATGAGGTTCCACTTTCTACCGGCAGGCCCGATGGCACAAGGGGCGATGGCAATCCCGCCGGTCATTGGAAAGATGATGCGTTGACAGGGCAGTACATCGGAATCATGGACCCGACGCTGGCGTTTGGAGAGCGGGGTGGAATCACCGCCACTGACATTGATGCCTTGCAAGGAATGAGTTACGCAATTCCGATTGACGCTCCGATTATCGAAGTCCTTTCAGCCGACGACAATTCACGCGACGAGACGGTCAAACTGAATGGAGCGTTGGCTGTGACGCGGCTGACACCATCGCGGTACCCGGCGGAACTGCAATCCATACGAATTCAACTGCCTCCGACAACAGACGCTTCCTCGCTGATCGGGACGCAACTGCGTTTAGTAGCGTTTGTTGATACTGGGCGAACCGGGCGCCCAGCTTCCAATCCGGTAATTCAGGTTGACCGCACCATCACGATCCAAAGCATTCCCGAAAACCGCATGCTGGAAGTGATGTTGCCTAACTCGCTGACAATGACCGAAGGCGATCTGTACATTGGCGCGCAATCTGCTTCGCCAGCCTTACTGCTGGGAGCCGATCGGAATTTACTCGAACAGCATTCGTTTATCTCTACCAATAACGGAGCTAGCTTCCAGCCTTTGGTTAGCCAGGCACAAGGTGTAAGCGACGCGCCACTCAATTTAATTCTTCGGGCGGTGATGGGCGAACGGACCGAAAATCTGCCAACCCCGACTGTCAATTCTGTCAGTCCCAGCTCTGCCGTAACCGGCGGCCAGGAATTCACATTGACCCTATTCGGAAAGAACTTTTTGGAATACGAACCAGGAGCTACGCTCTTCAATTCTGTTGTTCGGTGGAATGGAGAGGTTCGACAAACCACGTATATCAATGGTTCGACCATTCAGATCAGAGTACTGGCGCGTGATCTGGCGCAGGCTGGCACGGCCAGGATCACGGTCTATACAAAAACTCCGAATGGAGAGCTTGTTTCCGCGCCTATGGAATTCAAGATTGCGGGGGAAACCCCCAAGCCTTTAGCGCTGCAATTGTCACCGGACGAAGCCTCGGTTGGCGGCGGAGATTTTCGCGTAACGGTGTTTGGCCGTAACTTTACGCCGGAATCGGTTGTGCGCTGGAACGGCGCAAACCGGCAGACGGCATTTACCGACAGCACTCAATTGAGCATTGCAGTTTTGAAAGCGGACCTTGTAAGTGCTGCAAACCCGGAAATTACAGTCTTTACGCCAGGACCCGGCGGCGGTTTATCCAACGTTCTGAAATTGGCTGTAGCTCCATGCCAATTTACCCTGTCACCTGGCAAAGGAAATTACAGTTCATTAGGAGCCGCTGGCGGCACACTTGTTACCACCGGAAAACAATGTTCATGGACGGCGGCTTCAAATGATTCCTGGGTTAGATTGCAGGGAGTCACAAGCCGCACGGGTGTTTCCTTGCTGACCTACAGCGTCTTACAAAATACTTCGCCAAGCGTTCGCTCAGGCAGCCTAACAATTGCCGGGCAAACGATTCCAATCCGAAGTGCTGGCCGAGGGACCGCTGTTTCCGCTGCAAACTTTTATAGCGGGTTGGCTCCGGAAGCCATCGTTTCACTGTTTGGAGGAGATTTGGCGGATTCGACGCAAATTGCCGGCAGCAAACCTCTGCCTGCCAATCTGGTTGGAACCGAGGTTTTGTTGACCGACCATTCCGGCCAACAAGCGCGTGCGCCGCTGTTTTATGTCTCGCCGACGCAGATCAATTTTCTGGTTCCTGCCAAAATGCTTTTGATTGAAGATCCCGTATTTCCACTCGGCAAGACCCTCAATTTCGCTGTTTATCGCAACGGTCAATTGATGGTAGATGGGTTTTCACAGTACAGAAGAGTAACCCCGGTATTGTTCGCCATGAATCCGGATTTATTAGGGCCGCCAGCCGGAACGATCTACCGCGTAAAAGCGGACGGCTCAACCAGCTATGAACCGATTGCAGTTTACGATCCAGCCAAGCAACGGTTCGTGAACAAGCCGATTAGCCTCGGTGATGAAACGGATAAAACTTATCTGTTGCTGTTTGGCTCCGGCTTGCGCCAGCGCAAACAACTCGATTCTGTCACGGTTCGAATTGGCAACACGACGCTGACGCCTTTGTACGCTGGGCCACAGGGCGACTTTGAAGGCTTGGATCAAGTCAACGTCTTGCTGCCGCGCACGTTGCAAGGCAGCGGCGAACTCCGGTTGGTGCTCAGCGCAGAAGCACTGGATGCGAATCAGGTAAGGATTTCATTTCAATAGCTTTGAGAGTGCTATAGCTTCGCATAGCCGAAGCTATAGCACTTCACCTTTCAATTGAGGAAATACCTTAGAGACTTTGCCGAGAATGTAATGGCCATAAGTTCCGCTGAAATCGTGAACGCTGGCTTGATCCCAACGATCCTGGCTGTCGTCGTTGATTTGAATTCCCATCGGAATTGCTTTTACCTCAGCATTGAAGTTCGGATCGAAGAAGAAGGGGAACGACAGACGATCCCGCGAAGACTGGTTACGGACTCGATGCGGCGTCGAACGATACAAGCCGCCGGTCATTCGATCTAGCATGTCTCCGATGTTGCAGACGAAGGTATTCTCAATCGGCGGCGCAGCAATCCACTCA
>CAYLJQ010000660.1:0-4197 GCA_964383955.1 uncultured Heliomicrobium sp.
TTGTCGGACATATTCGCATTTGGCGAAGTTGGGCTGAATGTGATTGCCGATGGCCAATCGGATGTTGCCAACGGACAAGCAGTGTCTGGAAATTACTTTCAAGGGTTGGGCCTGCAAGCAATGCGTGGCCGCGTTTTGACCGATGAAGACGACAAAGCCTCCGCCAGCCCTGCGGCTGTCATCAGCTATCGCTACTGGCAACAACGGTTTAGCGGCAATGAATCGGTGATTGGCAAGCAGATCAATCTGAACAACATCGCGTTTACGATTGTCGGGATAACACCTGCCGGATTTGAAGGAACGATGCAGGCCGGTTCGACGCAGGATGTGACGATACCGCTTGCCTGGGAGCCGCAACTTTATACGGACCCGCAACGCTCGTATATGAATGGTGCCGGAACCTGGTGGTTGCGGATTATGGGACGATTGAAACCGGGAACGACGCCGGAAGCAGCACGTGCCCAGTTGGAAAACCCATTTCATCAATCCGTCGTTGAGCATCGTGCCGCCCGCCAGGCGCAAGCCCAGGCAACCGGCGGAAATGCCATCAATGCGCTGGACCCGAAACAGTATCCGCGCTTGTTTCTAGACCCAGGCGGGCAGGGCGAAATGAATACGCGCCAGTCCTATGCTCCTTCACTTTATATGCTGCTTGGTGTTGTCGGTCTGGTGTTGCTGATCGCGTGCGCGAATGTGGCAAATCTGTTGCTGGCGCGAGCGGCTGCGCGGCAAAAAGAGATCGGCGTGCGCTTGGCGCTTGGCGCCAGCCGCTGGCGATTGATCCGGCAACTGCTGACCGAAAGCGTTTTGTTATCGGTGATTGGCGGAGCGCTGGGAATCCTGTTCGCCCTGTGGATCAAAGATGGGTTGCTGGCGGTCAACGATTGGGGCGGTCGCGGAATGCGCGCGTTGGAGCCGCATCTTGATTGGCGCGTGATGGGCTTTACAATGGCGCTGTCGTTGTTGACCGGGATCATTTTTGGTTTGGCTCCAGCTTGGCGCGCAACCAACGTGGATTTGACGCCTACGCTGAAAGACAGCGGGCGCGGTTCCAGCGCGATCTCGCGTTCCCTGCTCAGCCGGGGGTTGGTGGTGACGCAAGTGGCCTTGTCCCTATTGCTGTTGATCGGCGCGGGATTGTTTGTGCGCACACTGCTGAATTTGCAACACGTCGACCCGGGTTTTAACACGCAAAACCTGATGCTGTTCAACATTCAGCCCGGGCTGATTGGATATAAAGACGAAAAGCTGGTGAATCTGTACGAACGGGCAATGGAACGATTGGAGGCGGTTCCGGGTGTGGAAGCCGCCACGTTTTCGCGGATGGCTTTGCTGGCGCGAGGCTCAAGTTCGCGCAGCGTGTTTTTGCGGGACGCATTGAATGCTCCGCCGGATTCCGAAGGCCGCATCAAGGAAAGCGGCGAAGGATACATTCACCAGGTCCGTGAAAACTTTCTGGAAGCGATGCAGATTCCGCTATTGGCCGGGCGGCGGTTGAACGTTCAAGACGACGCCAACGCTCCTAAAGTTGTGGTCGTCAATCAGACTTTCGCCAACAAATATTTTCCCAATGAAAACCCGGTCGGAAAACGCTTCACCTTCGATCCGAAAAAGCCGGATGAAGTAGAAATCGTAGGTTTGGCTAAAGATGCCAAATACACCCGCCAACGGGATGAAATTCCGCCGACTGCTTATTCTTCATGGCGGCAAGAGCTGCGCGGGATGAGCAACGCGACCATAGAAGTCCGCACCACTGGCGATCCTGCAAATTCCGTTGCTGCCGTTCGTCAGGCAATGCGCGAAGTGGATAGTAATCTGCCTTTGATCAACGTCCGTACGCAGGTTGAACAGGCTGAAGAAACGCTGCGGATGGAACGACTGTTCGCCAAGCTGCTGACATTGTTTGGGCTGCTGGCCCAGCAACTCGCTTCCATTGGTTTGTTCGGCGTGATGGCGTACGCCGTTTCGCAGCGCACGCATGAAATTGGCATTCGCATGGCGCTGGGAGCCGAGCGAACCGATGTGCTGAAGATGGTTTTGCGACAGGGAATGATTCTGGTGTTTTTCGGCGTCGTGCTGGGATTGATCGCGGCCTTTGTGCTGACGAAATACCTGGAAAGCTGGATGAATCTGTCGAGCATGCTCTTTGGCGTAAAAGCGACTGATCCAGTGACTTACGGTGTGATTGTCGCGGGACTGACCTTGGTTGCGCTGGTGGCCTGTTTCATCCCTGCTTGGCGCGCGACAAAAGTGGACCCGATGATTGCGCTTAGATACGAGTAGCCGGGATTCGGGATTCGGGAGTCAGTAGTTGGCGGCACTAACCATCTCCAGGCTAACGACTACCGACTACTTTTCAGGAGAATTTATGCAAAACTTCCTTCAAGACCTTCGCTATGGTGTGCGTATGTTGTGGAAAAGACCGGGCTTTGCCGTGACAGCAGTGCTTTCGCTAGCGCTGGGAATTGGTGCCGCCACAGCGATTTTCAGCATTGTAGACGCTGTCTTATTACGCACGTTGCCATATCCAAATGCCGAGCGCATTGTGCAAATTCGTGAAGTCAATGAGCGCGGCGTTTCGATTCGTGTCGCCGAGCCAAATTACAAGGACGTACGAGAACGACAGCACAGCCTGGAATCCTTGGCTCAATTTTCCGGCGGCACGGTCGTCATTACAGGAGGCAAAGAGCCGGTTCGCGCGCGCGCCTATTGGGTGTCGAATGAATTCTTTGATGTGATGGGCGTCAAACCCGCGATGGGACGCGGTTTTGTTCCCGATGAAACCAAACCCGGCGCAGGCGCAAACGTTGCGATTGTCAGCCACGGATTTTGGCAGCGCAGTCTGGGCGGACGCCCAGACTTCAGTGGCGCGACAATTAACGTGGATGGCCCGGCGTTTACCGTCATCGGCGTCATGCCTGCCGGTTTCAATTACCCGCAAGAAGCGGAAGTCTGGGTGCCGCGCGAAACGGAACCTGTCCAAACATCGCGCACGGCGCACAACTGGTCTGTTGTCGCGCGAATTCGGGAAAACATCCCGCTGGCACAGGCGCGCGCTGACCTCAGCGCCATTGGCAAACAGATGCGCCAGGAATACGGCAAAAAAGTGGATTTGGTGGATTTGGCCGTTGTGCCGCTGCAAGAGTTTCTGACCACCGAAGCGCGGTCCGGCCTGTGGCTGATGTTTGGCGCAGTCGGATTGTTGCTGCTGGTTGCCTGCGCCAACGTGGCCAATCTATTGCTGGGGCAAGCGACGTTGCGGTCGTCCGAATTTGCGTTGCGCGCGGCATTGGGCGCTTCCCGCTGGCGAATGGCGCGGCAATTTATCACCGAAAACCTGCTCCTGACGATCTGCGCGGGAGCGCTGGGAATCCTGCTTTCCTTTTGGGGCGTGGACGTTCTGCTAAGCCTCAATCAAAACAATTTGCCGCGTGCAGCGGAAATCGCCGTCAACTGGCGAGCGTTGCTGTTCACGTTAGGACTCGCTTTTACGATTGCCGTTGTGTTGGGAAGTTTGCCTGCTGCACGCATTTCCAATTCGGATTTACAAAATCAGTTGAAAGAAAGTGGGCGCGGCTATTCGGCGTCGCGCCTGAGCCAGCATTTGCGCCAGGGATTGATCGTCGCGCAAATCGCGTTGACGCTGGTGTTGTTGATTGGCGCGGGACTGATCGGACGCAGCTTTTTGCGGTTGATGCAAACCGATACGGGCTTTAAGCCGGAAAATGCCGTTGTCATGACCTTGTCATTGCCGACGACCGTGGACAAGCAGCAGGAGCAGCGGTTGCAGCAATTCCATCAACAACTGCTGGAAGGGCTGACGAATATGCCCGGCGTCGTCTCAGCAGGGGGCATTAACGCGCTACCGCTTTCCAACCGTGGCGCGAACGGGACATTTCAGAAAGACGGCAACCCGGCGACTCCGGGCGATGCGGATTACCGATTGGCCAGCGGCGGATATTTCGCGGCGATGGGAATTCCCCTGTTGCGCGGTCGAGTGTTTGACGAAACCGACCAGGGCGGCGCACCCGATGCGTGCGTAATCAGCCAATCGGTGGCGCAAAAATACTGGCCTGGCGAAGACCCCATCGGTCGCACAATTCAATTCGGCAATATGGATGGCGATAAGGATCTGTTGCACATCGTCGGCATTGTCGGCGACATCCGCGATGGTGGCCTGGATCAACCCGTCGAACC
>CAYLJQ010000661.1:0-4193 GCA_964383955.1 uncultured Heliomicrobium sp.
AGAAGCAATTGGCAAAAATAAAATTCGAATGGGGTGCGAAATGCTGGAAGCACATAACGTAATCTCGCTTCGTCGTATAGCGGTGATTTCCAGTGCATTTTATTGTCGAGAAGACTTGGGTTGCTAGCGCCGCCCCCTGAAGAATTAGTAACAGATTCCCGGTAAAAAGTAGTTCAAACCATCAAGGGACAATCTGCTGAAGCGAGGTAATTCTCTGGAGTTCAATGCCGGTGTGAGTCACGATCACTAGCGCGCCGGAGTGTACTGAATGGGCTGAATACCGTCAACTTGTTTCTCTTTTTGGCCTTAGAAGAAAAGAAACACCGCTGAAGCATGAAAGATTTTCATTGCCTCAGCGGTGTTTTTTAATTCAACGGCACCTGCCGCTTTCGCCGCAAATGCCACCTTTTTTTCCGGGCTTAGAAGTTAATTCCCAGAATGAAGTGAATGACGCGCGGTGAACCGCGTTGGCCGCTGATGCGACCAAAGTTCGCCGTGTCAAAGGCGCCAATATCGCCAAAGACAAAATTGGCCTGGTTGAAGGCATTGTAGAAAGTGGCCTTGAACTCCACATCCGCTTTCTCCAAGAACTTCGTTCGTTTGGTCAGACTGAAATCCCACTGCGTGAAAGACGGCCCGGCAATCGCGTTGCGCGGGAAGTTGCCGAACGTCCCGGGGGCAGGCGCTTCCAGTTGACCCGGCTTCAGCGTGGCACCAGTGGCTTGCCCAGCGGCATTGGTGGTCACGTTGAGTATGCTTGGATTGACGAAGAATACGCCGGAAGCAGTCCTGAAGATGCCCGTGTTGGCGCGGAACTGCTCAAAGCTGATTCCAGACAACTGCGCCGGATTCAGTCCAGGGTTGGATTGGTTGAAGGTCGTGCGGCCAGCAAAAACGCCGAGCGGCCCGCCCGACTGCCAGTTGATAATGCCGCCCCAGCTCCAGCCTTCGAGCACTTTGCTGACCACTGGAATGCTTCCGTTAAGCCAGCGACGTCCCTTTCCAAACGGCAGTTCATAAATGAAATTGCCAATGAATCGGTGTGTCTGATCGTAGCTCGCCCGGTGACGATCCAGGCGGATGTTGCGGAACGTGCGATACGATTCCAGCGTGCTCTGACTGCCTTCGCTGTCCGTGATGGCCTTGCTGAAGGTGTAGTTGGCTTGCAACATCAAGCCTTTCGACATCCGGCGGCGGATTTCCGTTTGCAGCGAGTTGTAGTTCGAGAAGGAACCGTTGGTCACCGCTTGCGTGGTTGCCGCGTTCGGATTGGCCAGGAAGAAGTTGGGCGACGGCTGGCCGTTGAAAGTCAGATTCCTGCGAGTATTGGCGTAAACGGGGCTGTTCGCCAGCGTGAACGCCATCGTCCCGACGTTGTTGTTCGTCAGGTTGTTGATCAGCGTTGCGTTGCCATAGCCGTTCGCGGCGGTGAGTCCGGCAAACAAGGTGTTGAAAATCGGCAATGCAACGGTGCCTGCTGCGCCCGGCGCGAAGCTTGAGCCGCCGTTGGCTGTCAGATTTCGTTGCGCATTCAGGAACTCCTGCAGAAAGCCGTTTTCAAAGATGTTGACTTCGTTGTAGTTGATCGCGCGGAAAATCTTCACCGCGTGGTTGCCGACGTAACGCACTTCAACCGCCGTGTTGTTGGCGATTTCCCGCTCAATGCCAAACGACCATTGCTGAACGTAAGGCGTGCGCAGATTCGGATCGAACGTCCACAATCCGTTATTGTTGTTGATCGCGAAGTTCTGCGCGTCCGTGATCGGCATCTGGAAGGTAGGCGTTGTCAACGAAACGCCTGACGAGGTCAACACCCCGGTCGGAACGTTGTTCGCGGCAGTTTGAATCAACCCGGGATTGGTCGTGCCCGTGCCCAGCGCATTGCTGACGACCGTAAAGCCGTCCTGCAAGTAGCTGATTGAGAAACCAGCGCGGATCGAACTCTTGCCTTCCGAACCAAACACCCAGCGCATCGGCCCACTGTCGAAATTCGGCGAGTAGGCAAACCCAATGGATGGCGCGAAGTTGTTCCAATCGTTGCCATAGAGCTTCTTGCCGGTATCGCCATTGACGAAATCAATGGATGTCGTCGCTTGCCCGGTGCGCGTTCCCGGACTGAACAGGTTGTTCCGCCCCGAAATACCGAACAGCCCATCCAAACCGCCGACCGGTTGAATGGCAAGGCCGTTGACTTCATATGGCACGCCCTGGAATTCATGGCGCACGCCGTAATTGAGCGTAAAGTTACGGCGCATGCGCCATTGATCCTGGAAGTAAAGGCTGGTCATGCGCTGTTTGAAATCGCGCTGACGAGTGGCTCCACGCACAAACCCTGAAGTTGGGTTGGACACATTGAACGTGGCGCTGCTGCTGCCCAGCAAACCCACCAGGTTACGGTAAACAGCGCGGCCACGGTCAGCAATTCCGGTTCCAGTCGCACCCGCAGGCAGATTGGGAAATTCACCGTTGAGAATGCCATCCGGGTTCCCGGCATTCGTGCCAAGGTTGATGGTCTGGTTAATGCCCGCATCGTTGAAGGTGATCGCGGTAATGGATTGCACGTCACCTCCGAACCGGAATGTGTGCGTGCCTTTGACCCAGGAAAAATTGTCAATGTATTGATAGACCAGCGTGTTACGGCCTTGCGACATGAAGGTGTTGTCAAACGTCGAAACTCCTGTCAGCGCAATAAACGGGCTGGTGGGCTGGGAATCCCGCAAAAAACCGACCGGTGCGCGCTGGTGGCCAACTCGCACTTCGTTGGTCTTATTCGTGCCGAACGTAGACTGAATCGCGGCGGCATACAGCGAGCGCTTGGATTCCTGAAATGCATTGATCCCGCCCGGGAAGGGCGCTTCCAGCGAATTGAACGTATCCGGCTTGAGCAGGAACTTCGCGTAATTGACGATGAACTCCAGCTTGTGGGAACCGATGCGCGAATTTTCAAGCAGCGTCTGGTCAAAGCGCGCCACATACTTATCGTTCGGGCTGGAGCCGTTGGCGTTGAAACGGTATCCGGCAGTATTGTCGCCATCGCCGACCAACGTGTTATTGGGCAGCGGCATGGCATTCAGGATTGCGGTGGTAAGCGGATTCAGCGCGGTGAAGTTGCCGATCTCCAGCAAGTTGACCGATTGTTGCTGTCCGTTGGCGCCCGCGTAACGGAAGATGCCTTTGCGCGCCTGTTCGGTCAACACCGTGCGATTGCGCGTGACGGAGAAGGGTTCGCGGAATCCCTCATAGGAGAAAAACCACAGGCTTTTGCTGCGGCCATCGTAGGCAGCCGGGCCGAAAGCTTTCTTCGGCAACCAAAGCGGCCCGCCGATGAACCCGCCGAAGAAATTCTGGCGTTGCTTTGCGCGCGGTGTCCCGACCGTGTTGTTGAAGAATGTGTTGGCATTCAAGGCATCATTGCGGTGCTGCCAGAAAACACCTCCGTGAAATTCGTTGGACCCTGACTTGGTAACCATCGTGACTTGCGCCACGCCGCGTCCGGAGTCCGGGCCAATTGTTCCGACTGAAACGCTGAATTCAGCAGTAGAGTTGAGCGATGGGGCGCTGAGGGCAAAGAAAGAATCGGTTTTGACGAAATTGTCCATCGCGTTGATGCCGTCCTGCGTCACGTTGGTAGCGCTTCCGCGCAGACCGCCGACCGAAGCGGTGCGCGTTCCGTCGCCTGTGACTGCAATGCCGGCCTGCAGCCTCGCCAAATCCAACGGATTGCGGCTTGCCATCGGCAGGTCGCGGACTTGCTGAGTGCTGATGACGTTTGTAAGCGTCGGGCTAGAGGTATTGACCAACTCCTGCGCGTCGCCTGTGACAATAACGGCCTCACTGACCTGGCCCACTTCCAATGCCACATTCACTTTGGCCGGGATGCCGACTTCCAGACTGACGTTCTGGACTTCCGAACGCTTGAAACCGGCGGCTTCAAACGTCACGGTGAATTGACCCAAAGGCAGAGATGGAAATACGTATGAACCTTGAGAGTCGGCGGTCGTCGAAAAAGTTTCGCCTGAGGCTACGTGTTTGGCCGTAACTTTGGCATTGGAAACAACTGCGCCATTTTGGTCGGTTGTCGCTCCGCTCAAAGTGCCGCGCGTAACTTGCCCAAAAGCCAAGACCGCTCCAAGCAATGTCAGCATCAGTGAGAAGAGAAGTATTCGCGGAAAGCAAAAACTTTTCATTGATTC
>CAYLJQ010000662.1:0-4182 GCA_964383955.1 uncultured Heliomicrobium sp.
AGGATTTCGGATAAATGGTCATCATTCTTTTGTGCGGCCAGTGGTTTTTCCGATGGCGCTTGGCGCGTTGGAGGCAACTGTGTCAGTACCGCGACCGGTAGGGAGCGTCGAGTCCGGCAATGAGACATTTTTAGATGACTCGCTCCCTACCGGTCGCCGTACTGATTCCTCGCGCAGGATTGAGCGCATCAAAGCCGCCAACGCCGCTGCTGAAAACTACGGCAACTTTTATGGTCAAAATCTGTCGCCCGTGCAAGCCGGAATTCTGCTGGTATTTGGTGTAATGAACGGATTGGGGTTTGCCGTCGGGGTTTGGGATTTGGTTCGATACACAATTCCCGTCGTCGCGGCTTCGATTCTGTTTGCTGTCGTCCAGTTCTGGCTGCTGGATCGCTGGCTGAAAGCGGAGGCCGCGCGATGATCGAAAACATCTTCAGCCTGGATGCCGTGTACGTTTTGACTGGAATCGTGCTGTTTATTTTTGCCGCCATGACGTTCAGCGACAGCAGCAATCCGCGACGAATCGGCAGCGGATTATTCTGGCTGTTGCTGGGCGTGATCTTCGCGTTTGGCGGCTTGATGCCGTATTGGCTAACGGGGTTACTGGTTTTGTTTCTGGTGACGCTGGATGGTTTGGGCCAGGTTGGAAAAGGGGAAGCCCAGCGCGGCGGCGATGAACCCAGGAAAAGTTGCTTTGGCAATCAAATCTTTGTGCCGGTGATTGCCATTCCGGTGATGACATTTTTTTTCGCCATCCTCTTTCGCCTGCTGGGAATGGACGCCAACCGGGGCGCGTTGGTCGGACTTGGTTTTGGTGGTCTGGCAGCAATGGTCATTGCGTTGGGGCTGACTGGTTCAAGCTTCCGCGTGATGATGAACGAAGGCCGCAGGCTGAACGAAGCCATGGGCGCAGTGAACATACTGCCGCAGTTGTTGGCTTCGCTGGGTGTAATTTTCACGGCGGCTAAAGTCGGCGACTTGATTGCCAGCGGCATTCAATCGGTGATTCCCGGCAACAATTTGTTTTTGCTGGTGCTGGCAAATTGTCTGGGAATGGCATTGTTTACCATCGTGATGGGAAATTCGTTTGCGGCGTTTCCAGTCATTGCCACAGGCGTTCTGGTTCCGTTGATCATCAAACCGTTTGGGGTAAACCCCGCGATGGCGGCAATTATCACGCTGACCGCTGGTTCCAGCGGAACCCTGATGACGCCGATGGCGGCGAACTTCAACATTGTCCCGGCGGCGCTGCTGAATTTGCGCGACCAATACGGAGTCATCAAGTTTCAATTGCCGTACGCGCTTACGATGTGGGCTTTTCACGTGGTATTGTTGTGGCTCCTGATCAAAGTCTCCTGATTCAATAATTCAACCGAGGGAAACCGATGAATACGAATTCTCGCCGTTTGCGTTTGGGTGTCGTTGCTTTTGTGCTGACGCTGGCCATGTTGATTTTGACTGCTTTGCCAACCGCGCCAAGCGTTCAAGCAAGCGGTTCAGCGCCTGACTTTTGGCGTATTGCTCCACCGACACCGAAGATTTCAGAAACTGAACGGCTGGCTGAATTGGCCAAACGTCGCCAGGACGTGATGAAGCGAATGGGTGACAAGGCCATGATGGTTTTGTTCAGCACCGAACCGCGCATTTACACCTACGACGTGGATTACCATTACCGTCAGGAAAACAATCTTTATTACCTGACCGGCATCAAGCAAGACGGCGCAGTACTGTTATTAATTCCCGGCGCAAAGAAAACGCGCGAAATTCTGTTCATCCCGGAACGCGACCCGCGGCGCGAAACCTGGACAGGGCACATGCTCAGCAACAACGAAGCGCGCCAGATCAGCGGCGTTCAAGAAATTTGGGACATGAAAGACCTGAACAGCTTTCTGGCGACATTGATTCCACGAGCGCAAGCAGCAATTGCCAAACGCGGCCCGGCTCCCAGGCCAAATGGCGATCTTGCTACGCAATGGCAAAGTGAATTTCAAACCTTTACCGACGCGGTGAGGACGAATCAGGCTGAGCTTTATCTGCTGACAGCGATCAATGACAACCTGAAAGAAGACGTGCGCGAATACAGACAGGAATATGAATTCGCCAGCCAGCTCAGCGCGCGACCAACAGGAGTCAGAATTAACAGCGCAAATCCGATTTTCGCCGAACTGCGGCTGGTGAAATCCCCGTGGGAAATCAAGCTGTTGCAGCACGCCGCTGACATTACTTCCGAAGCATTTCATCGGGTTTTCGCCGTTGCTTCAGCAGGAATGTTTGAATACGAAATCCAGGCCGAATTCGAATACACCTTCAAACGTCGCGGAGCCGACAACTGGGGCTATCCGTGCATTGTCGGCGCTGGCGCAAACGCAACCACGTTGCATTACATCACCAACCAGGAAAAACTGGCTGACGACAGTTTGCTGCTGATGGATTGCGCGGCGGAGTTTGATCATTACACCGCCGACATCACGCGCACGTTGCCGATCAACGGCAAATTTACCAAAGAACAAGCGGACATTTACCGCATCGTTTATGACGCGCAGACGGCTTCGATTAGCCGAGTTCGCGCTGGCAACATCGTCGGGAATGTTTTTGACCAAGCCTCGAACACCAAATCGGTTCAAGGCGTGACGGCAGAAGTCATCAAAGACGGATTGTTCAAACTTGGCTTGATTACTTCAAAAGACAACAACGAATTCCGCACGTGGTACATGCACGGTTCCAGTCACTGGATCGGCATGAACGTTCATGATGTGGGCGATTACCGCACTCCCTTGGCTCCGGGAATGGTGCTGACCGTCGAACCCGGAATTTACATTCGCCCGGATGCGCTGGACTGGCTGCCGAAAACGCCGGAAAATGAACGTTTCATCCAGGCCGTTCGCCCTGCGTTTGAAAAATACAAAGGCATTGGCATTCGCATTGAAGACGACATTCTGGTCACAACTGGCGACCCTGTGAACATGTCGGCTTCGATTCCGCGCAAGCTGGAAGACGTTGAAGCGACAATGGGCCGGTTAAAGCAGGAGCTTCGAAAATCCGGCTGGCCTCAAGCAGCGATGAGGTGATGATGCGCAGGCTGATTGATGTAAGCCATGACATCGAAGCGGGTATGACAACCTATCCCGGTTTGCCCGCTCCGATCATTTCAGATCACTTAAGCCGTGAAGCTGCGCGCGGCGTTTATGCCGAAGGCACGACATTCCAGATTGGGCGCATTGAGATGGTGGCGAACACGGGAACTTATGTTGATGCGCCGTTTCATCGGTTTGCCGATGGCGGCGATCTGGCTTCGCTGCCGTTGGAACGATTGGCTGATTTGGAAGGTCTGGTCATTGACGCAACGAATCGAAACGGCCAGGCAATTGATGTTGATCGGTTTGAAAACCAAAGCTTGAAAAACTGCGCTGTGCTGGTTCGCACAGGCTGGGACATTCACTGGCAAACTCCGCAATATGGCCAGGAAGCTCCGTTTCTGACTCGCGCGGCGGCAGAGTATTTGGTCGCTGCCGGAGTCGCGCTGGTTGGTATTGATTCAGTCAACATTGACAACATGAATGACGGCGCGCGTCCGGCGCATACACTGTTACTTGGCGCGGGCGTTCCGATTGCCGAACATCTTTGTAATTTGGACAAGTTGCCGTTGTCTGGATTTCGTTTTCACGCTGTGCCGGTAAAGTTTCGCGGAGTCGGCACTTTTCCGGTCAGAGCTTATGCGGTGATTGGATAACACGCTCCTTACCAGTCGCGGACTGACGCGGCACGCGGTGATTGAGTAAACCTATGGCGATTCAACTCTATCTTCCTGAAACCAAATATGCCGTTGCCAGTTTGCCGCTGTCGGCTTATCAGGCAGCGGTTGATTGCATTCGTGATGTTGCCGGTCAGGAGTTTGTTTCGCTGACGCGCGACAAACTTGAAATCACGTTGATGATTGCCGAAGAAACCTGGAATCAAATGGCTTCGCGCTTTCCCGACGCGCAGGTTCGCGGCAACTGGCGAATGATCCGCTTCGACACGTTTCTGGATTTCACCGTTGTTGGTTTCATCGCAGAAATCAGTCGCGCGCTGGCCGCTGCCGACATCAGCATTTTGAGCATTTCGACGTACAGCACGGATGCCGTTCTGGTTCAGGATTCGCAATTTACCGCTGCCGTCATCGCCGTCAAACAGGCGCTGATG
>CAYLJQ010000663.1:0-4181 GCA_964383955.1 uncultured Heliomicrobium sp.
CTTGCCATTCACCATAATATTCAGCGCAGGCAAATTGCCAATTCTGATAAAAGAGATTTTTTCTTCTGCCGGAAATTCCCGGCTTTCACCCCTGGGAATCGTCGCCTGTTCATTTTTGCCGCCATCCGTGCGGAAACTGACCCAGCAATCATCCAAATTGGCAATTAACTGAATGCGCAACCCGCTGATTGTTTCAGGCGTTGGCGAAGCATCCGGCGTAGGGCTGGCGTTTGGCGATGGAGTGGCGGCAGGTTGTTCCGTTGCCGTTGGTTGCGGAGTGGGAATCACTTCCGCCTTCGGTTGTTCAGCCGTAGGCTTGAAGGCAATCCAGGCAGCGCCGCCTGCTGCGCCCAGCAAGATCACCACGATCACAGTAATCAGAAAAGTGTTTCCCGAAGACTTGGCTTCAAGTTCGTCCGCCAATCCGACATACGAAGTCTTCGCAGGCTCGCCACCTCTTTCAGCCAATTGCTGATCGTACAGCCGAACGGCCTGGTCTTCGTCCATTCCTACTTGTCGCGCAAATTTGCGAACGAACGCGCGATTAAACACTCCGCCTGGAAGGATTTTGTAATCATCGGCTTCAATTGCTTCCAGAAAACGGCTGCCCAAGCGAGTGGCATCCGCGATTTGATTAATCGTAACACCGCGCGCTTCACGCGCTTCTTTGAGCTGCTGGCCCAATGTTGCCATTGATGAAACCCCAGAGCTTCAGCAGAAATTGACTGAAGCGAAAATTGAATTGACCACTCGAATGAATGAAGGCCGGAATCTTATGTAAATAGTCGGCGACTGTCAATTTTTGGCCTTTTCCAGCGGCTGTTTTCAGCGATTGAGCTGTTCGTCAAGCTGTTGTTTGCCGGTTGCTGGGGTCTCGCAATAAAAATTCCGGCAAACATACGCGGTCGCTTTGCCTTCAATTTGCTGGCGTCCTTCCAGCAGCTTGATCGCTTCAGCCGCCCGGTTGTCATCGGGATCAACCAGCGCGACAACTTTGTTCGGCAAATAGCGTTTGAAGATGGAATCAACCAGCAAGCGGGTGTCCGGCGAATCAGGCGAACCCGCAATTGCGATTTCATACGGTGAAGACAGATGGAAATCCAGCGCGCAAAGCAAGTGACCAAATGCACTGGGCGAACGCATCATCGCTGGTTTCAGCATCTTCAAAATCTGTTCGGCTTTTTGCCGGTAACTTTCATTGCCGGTCAACAGAGCAAATTTCAATAGCACCTGCGCGGCAACCGAATTCCCTCCCGGCGTGGCATTGTCGTACCAGTCTTTGGTGCGAGCGATCAGCTTTTCGTGGTCGGCGCTGGTGAAGAAAAATCCGCCTTCCGCTTCATCCGCAAATTGCTCGATCATTGTTTCGACCAGCGCGCGCGCTTCTTCAAACCAGCGCAGGTCGAACGTTGTTTCGTAAAGCGCCAGCAAGCCATCCGCCAGATAAGCGTAATCTTCCAGATAAGCGTTCAACTTGCTTTCGCCATCTTTGTGGGTGCGAAGCAACCGCCCGTTTCGTTTCATTTCGCGAAGCAGGAAGTTGGCGTTGTTGGTGGCGACTTCCAGATAATCTGAGCGTTCCAGCACACGCGCGGCTTCGGCAAAACTGCGAAGCATCAATCCGTTCCAGGCCGTCAGCATTTTTTCGTCGCGAAAAGGCTTGATTCGTTTTTCGCGGGCTTCAAACAGGATTTGTTTGCCGCGAGCGAGAGCCGCATTTAACTCTTCAACCGAAACGCGCAAAAGCCTGGCGATGCTTTCCGCGTCAACATCAACGTGCAGAATATTGTGGTCTTCAAAGTTGCCGTGTTCCGTCACGTCGAAGTAACAGCAAAACAGCTTCGCGTCTTTTTCGCCGAGCAGAGTTTCGACTTCCTTCGCCGACCAGACGAAAAACTTGCCTTCTTCGCCTTCGCTGTCGGCGTCTTGCGAAGAGTAAAACCCGCCGCTGCTGTCCAGCATTTCCCGGCGAATGTAATCCAGTGTTTCCATGGCAATACGTTTGTAAAACTCCTTGCCCGTGACCAGAAATGCATCCAGGTAAATCCGCGTTAGCAAAGCGTTGTCGTACAGCATTTTTTCAAAGTGCGGAACCAGCCATTTTTCGTCCACCGAATAACGATGAAAGCCTCCGCCCAACTGATCGTACATTCCGCCGTTTGCCATTTTTTGCAGCGTCAGCTCGACGGCTTCCAGCGCCGCCTGGTCTTTCGTTCTCGCATACTGCCGCAGCAAAAAACTGAGCGTCATCGAAGGCGGAAATTTCGGCGCGCGGCCAAATCCGCCCTGAACCGGATCGTGCATACGCAGCAAATTGTTCGCCGCGTGGTCGGTAGTTTCGTGGCTGAGTTCGCCTTCCGCTGGTTTGACCGTTTCCATTCGCTTCAATTCGCCAAGGATGCTTTCAGCACTTTCGGCGATTTCTTTGCGCTTGGCTTGGTATGCTTCGGCAATCGAAATCAGGATGCGCGGTAATCCCGGCATGCCTCCACGATCCACCGGCGGGTAATAGGTTCCGCCGTAAAACGGCACGCCGTCCGGCGTCAGGAAAACCGTCATCGGCCATCCGCCGTGCCCGTTCATCATCATCACGGCATTCATGTAAATCGTATCCAGGTCAGGCCGCTCTTCGCGATCAACTTTGATGTTGATGAAGTTGTCGTTTAAGAGTTTAGCGATGGCTTCGTTCTCGAAACTCTCATCAGCGAGCACGTGGCACCAGTGACAGGCAGAATATCCTATGCTCAGGTGAATCGGCTTATCTTCATTGTGTGCAGTTTCGAATGCTTTTTCTCCCCAAGCGTACCAATCCACCGGATTGTGGGCATGATGTTGCAAGTAAGGACTGGTTTCGTGAATCAGTCGGTTTGTGTACTTAGGTGTTCCGTCATTATTGAAATGTTTGATTTTCATCTTCCCTCCAAGTCCAACCTTTATGACTTTTGCGGTTGCCGCTTTTCACTTCGTGCATGTGAACAACGTCTAGCCCCTGTTCCCGGCAGAAGGCGCTTAAGTTGGTAATGATAACTCGTTCGCCCGCTGGATTGATGAAGCCCGTATATCTTTTCGGTTCAAGTTTCTTTTTGCCATTCTTATGAGTCCATCCGCGATGGTTGTTGAGCTTGCCGTTCGCGACGGCAACCATGTGAGTGTTATCCAAGCCTCGCTCGCGGCAAAATGCGGCAAGATTGGTAATTGTTCCGGCAGGCTTGCCGTCAGGTGAGATAAAACCATCGTAAGTCTTGACGTAGTCGCGTTTTCGGATGCTGTTTTTGTGTGTCCAACCTTTGTACGACTTCAGCTTACTCCGCCCCTTTGCCAGACGGTGCATTGACGGGAAATCCAATCCGTTTTGTCTGCAAAAGTCGAAAAGATTGGTGATCGTTACTTCCTTGCCATCAGGATCAGTGAACCCTTCCCAGACCTGGACGAACGTATCTCCCGGCGAGCCAGCAATCGGATAAAGATTGAACCCGATTTTTCTGTTCGTGCAGCGAGTTTTATCAATCCACTTTTGCTCGGCGTACAACAGACCCGATCGCGGTACATATTCCAAGACTGTGAATTCAAAGGCCTCTTCGCCGTACTTGTCCCACGCTTGTTGAAGATGACAATTTCTATGTTTACCCAAACGCAGGCTTTGGCGATGTTTTTGCCACCGTGCAGTTAGATTCACGGCACTGCCAATATAAATTTTGCCATTCACATTGCAACAAATCTGATAAATGCCAGCTAGCGGTTTGCCAGCTAGCGGTTTGAATGATCGTTTTGTGGAATTGTTTGGCATTTGGTCGAACAACACATCCTCAAATTGGAACCGGGTGAGTTGAAAATTCAGAGGATCGTTGGTAAACGGGATGCTAGCTTTTTTCGAGGAATTGCAAAAGCCCCGACTGGTGTCAAAAAAATGAGTTACAAGTGTTTGCTTTTTGATCTGGATGGAACGTTGGTGGATTCGCGTGCTGATTTAGCGAATTCCGTAAATTTGATGCTGACTGAACTGGGCCGTGATCCCTTGTCATCATGTCGAGTTCTTAACTTTGTTGGCGAAGGTGCGCGGTTATTGGTTGAACGCTCCTTGAGTGCTTCTGCCGAAATTCCGCCGCAACCAGATGAGGTTGATCACGCGCTGAAGATTTTTCAGCACCATTACCGCGAACATCTGCTGGATTTCACGCGCG
>CAYLJQ010000664.1:0-4173 GCA_964383955.1 uncultured Heliomicrobium sp.
TGGCAAATGCTTTAATTTACAAGCCTTGTCGGCGGTTTAAGTGATGATTGAAATTTGGCGTCAAACTTGCTCACAAAACCCAACCACGAAAATTATCAACCCAACTAATTCGATAAAAGGAACCTCTTCAGAGGCAAAAAATGAACATGGAAGATTCGGCAACAACGTATGAAGGCTCTTTGCTGTGGACGCTGGAAGAAATCAGCCATCTGGTGTCAAACAGCGGCAATCCGGCGGAAACCCTGGCGAACATCGTGAAGCTGATTCAGCAGCGGTTTGCCACGGATGTGTGTTCGGTTTATTTGCTCGAACCGGACCGCTCTACCCTGGTGCTGGCGGCAACAGTCGGGTTAAAGCAGGAAGGCATTGGCCGTGTGCGGATGCGGCTGAATGAAGGTCTGGTTGGACTGGTGGCGGAACAGTTGCGTCCGCAGGTGTTTGAAGATGCCACGACGCATCCCCGCTTCAAATATTTTCCCGAAGCCGGTGAAGATGCCTACCATTCTTTTCTGGGCGTGCCATTGATTGATCGTGGCTTGTTGCAAGGCGTGCTGGTTGTTCAAACTTCGGAACCACGCCTTTTCGGCCAGGAGGAAGTCAGAATGTTAACGACAGCGGGAACGCAGGTCGCATCTGTTGTCAGCGAAGCCCGCGCGCTGGGCCAGTTTATTGCTCCCGCCCATCAACGCTTGCAGATGCTGGCGAAAAATTTGTGGTGGAGCTGGGATGACGACACGACCAGTCTGTTCCGGGAACTCGATCCGGTTTTGTGGCGCGAACTAAGCTACAACCCTATCGCGCTGTTGGAGCAAATGCCGATTGATAAGCTGGAAGAGCGCGCTTCGCAGTTGGCGCTGCACAGCCGAATCAATTACGCCTATCGGCGGATGCTGGAATACCTGAATTCCAAACACACCTGGGGAGCGCGGCACGCGGGTGTGCTGTGGGCGCGCCCGGTGGCGTATTTTTCCGCCGAATTTGGATTGCACGAATCCATTCCAATCTATTCAGGCGGGCTTGGCATCTTGGCGGGCGATCATTTGAAAAGCGCTTCCGATTTGGGAATTCCTCTGGTTGGCATCGGGCTGTTTTACGATCAAGGCTATTTCAAACAGCGGCTGGATCTGGAAGGCTGGCAGCAGGAAGATTACATCGAAGTGGACGGACGTTTGCTGCCCATTCAACCTGCGCTGACTGCCAGCGGCGAACCGGTTACCGTGACGATTGAAACGCGCACCGGCACAATTGATGCCCGCGTCTGGAAAATCGCTGTTGGAAGAATCACGCTGTT
Source organism: uncultured Heliomicrobium sp. (assembly GCA_964383955.1). Taxonomy (GTDB): domain Bacteria; phylum Acidobacteriota; class Blastocatellia; order RBC074; family RBC074; genus RBC074. The sequence goes on from CAYLJQ010000664.1 coordinate 1,292, forward strand.
GCTGCTTGATTCCGACGTGGACGGAAATCAGCCGGAAGACCGCGAGCTGACGGCGCGTTTGTATGGCGGCGACAACCGCGTTCGTATTCGCCAGGAATTGTTGCTTGGAGTCGGCGGCGTTCGCGCGCTGAAAGCTCTGGGCATTTCCCCCGGCGTCGCGCATTTGAACGAAGGCCACAGCGCGTTTGCCAGTCTGGAACTGGTTCGCCAGCGGATGATGACGGAGGGCATTAACGCCGAAGAAGCCATGCGGCGCATTTCTTCACAGATTGTTTTCACAACACACACGCCGGTTCCGGCTGGCCACGACCGATTTTCTTCGCAGTTGATCGAAGAGCATCTTGGCCCATTGGCCGAAGCGCTTGGACTCAGCCACGATCAGTTGATGACGCTTGGTCGAGAAAATCATAACGACGAGTTTTGCATGACGGTGCTGGCGCTGAAACTTTCGCGCCGCGCCAACGCAGTGTCTTCGTTGCACGGGCAGGTCTCGCGCGCAATGTGGACGCCGCTTTTTCCAGGAAAAGCCGAACAGGACGTGCCGATTGGTCACATTACCAATGGCGTTCACGTGCCGACGTGGCTGGCACCGCAAATGCATCAAGTCTACGACCGGCACTTTGGCCCGGACTGGCGCGTTCGTTGTGGCAAACCAGGATTTTGGGAAGCCATTGAAAACGTGGACGACGGCGAGTTGTGGGAAACCCATCAGACGTTGAAAGTTCAATTGATCGAAACCGCTCGGCGGCGGGCCGCGCATTACGCCAAGCAGCGCGGCGAATCGCCGGAGTTCGTCAAACAACTGCAAAAGTCTCTGAGCCTGGATGCTTTGACCATTGGCTTTGCGCGCCGCTTTGCGACCTATAAACGCGCCAACCTGATTTTGCAGGACATCGAAGCGCTTGCCAGCCTGGTCAATGATGCGCAAAGGCCGATTCAATTCGTCTTTGCTGGCAAAGCCCATCCGCACGACCAGCCCGGCAAACAAGTCCTGCAACAAATCGCACAATTGATGCGTGATCCGCGCTTTGCGGGCAAGATCATGTTTATCGAAGATTACGACATCAACCTTGGCCGCCATCTGGTGCAAGGCGTGGACGTCTGGCTGAACAATCCGCGCCGTCCACTGGAAGCTTCCGGAACCAGCGGGCAAAAAGTCGTGCTCAATGGTGGATTGAATCTTTCGATCCTGGACGGTTGGTGGGCAGAAGCCTACGACGGTCTGAATGGCTTTGCGATTGGCATGGGCGAAACACATACCTCAATCCAGGTTCACGATTCTCGCGACGGCGAAGCGCTTGCCAAAACGCTTCGCGATGAAGTCATCCCACTCTATTACAACCGCGACCGCGACGGTCTGCCTAGAAACTGGATTGCCCGGATGAAGCGTGCCATTCGGACACTTGGATGGCGGTTCAGCGCAGACCGTATGGTCATGGATTACGTGCTGAACTCTTACATTCCCGCCGCAGGCGGCACCAGTTGTGACGTCCGCCGCTCCTGAAGCGGCGGACAATCTTGGGTTTAGAGTGCTGTGAGACAGGTAACACAAAAATGTCTTGCAATGGATTTTCTGTGGGCTATACTCCGCCCCGTTTTCCAGGGAAAACAACTCAGCTAATTGCCAAACAAGAATCTTCGTGGGAATAGAAGTTAGAAAAGATTGCCGTCGGCCAACGGCAACAACTCTTTGATTCAATTTGAAATCCGAATGCGCCACAGGCCATCTGCCATAGCAGCAGTTTGCGAAATGGCCTGATCACACCGGCGCATTTCCGTTTACCCGGCTCACGCCTCCCTGAGCATGTCATCGCTAAAGATCGTTTAGCGTCCCCCTAACTCCACCCGTATACGACCGTCTGCCGCGGTCCGCTGAGTCTCAGCATCCCGTAACTCAACGCTCGAGTATTGAGCCAACCTTGAATTTTAGAAGGAGAAAACATGCCACAGAAAGAAACCAAAGGACGTGACGTTCGATTGAATGTCGCTGCGAATTTGCTTGAATCAAAGGGAGCCGAGAAGGTTCCTCGTGGAGCAGCTTACGCCTTTGCCGCAGGCGGGCGCTTGCTGGCGCGGAAACCGCTGGACGAAAAGGGTGCGGCGACTTTGAGTCTTCGCGTCGCTGACGGCGGAGGCCGCGTCCGCGTGTTAGTCGGCCCAGAGGTCGAAGAGAAAGAATTCACCGTGGACGATTTGCTTCGGCGTGGCGCAGCGGAAAAATCGGTGAGGATTGACGCGCAAAACCTGTCTCCATCGTTGGATTTTCAAATCATCCCGGGCGTTTGGAAATGCTGGCTGTTGGGCCTGTGCTTTGTGCGGGGCACGCTGCTGAAACGAGTCACCAGCGGCGGAGTCCCGCTTGACCTGCCGGTTTGCAACGCCACGGTCGAAGTTTACGAAGTTGATCCGCTGTTCATTCTGATTCCCAAACTTCCTGATCTGGAAATTGAGCGCATACGCGACTTTATCCTCAATCCTCCTCCGCTGCCTGACCCGCCAATTGAACTGCCGGGACCATTTCCGCCGTTCGACGGCCCGATTCCAGTTCCGGGGCCAGACCCCGCTCCAGATTTCAGATTGTCGCCGAACGCGCGTGCTGCCAGTTTGACAGCCCATGCGGCTACAGCCGAACCGGCAGCTTCCACGCAAATGATTACGCTTTCTGGCGCGACGGATTTGCAGTTCCAGGCGCGAACTTCCAGCACGCCGGTTTTGCGCAACGTGTTGATCAATCACGCAGAATTGGTTCGCCCCATTTTGTGCCGACTGTTTCCGGCTTTGGTCACGAAGCAGTTGGTGGCAACAGCGACAACGGATGAATGCGGCCATTTTCAGACATTCTTTTTCCGGGGTTGTCTGAATCACGACACGCCGGATTTGTA
>CAYLJQ010000665.1:0-4168 GCA_964383955.1 uncultured Heliomicrobium sp.
GGTGTCTACCATTTCATTCCCAGCAAAAAAGAATTGCTGTTTGCAATTATGAGCTACGGGATGGACACGCTGGAAGCGGCAGTCATTGAACCGGCGCGAGAAATTGCCGATGCCGAACAGCGGTTGAGAGCAATTCTTACCAGCCATTCCATGTTGATCGCGCGCAGTAGCAACGACGACGGGCACAGCCCCGTAACAATTCTGGTGGAAGAAGAACTGGGATTGTCGCCCGCGCATCGCCGCAAACTGCGTCAGCGAAAGCGGGTTTATGTGGACCTGATTCGTTCGACGCTGGAAGAAATGAATGCGGAAGGCAAGTTGAAGGACGTTGACCCGACCGCCGCCGCGTTCAGCTTGCTGGGAATGATTCTGTGGGTTGCGCGCTGGTTTCGCCCGGACGGGAAACTTACGCGCGAACAAGTGGCCGAACAGATATGCAAGATCGCGCTCGGCGGTCTGTTGAAATAAAACCTCCATCACCTTTGAAAGGAACCTTCACATGAGAGAAGCAGTTGTTGTTGCCAGTTCTCGCACCGCGCTGGCCAAATCGTTTCGCGGATCGTTCAACCTGACGCATCCGGCGGACTTGCTTGCGCATTGCATTCAAGACGTGTTGAAAAAAACGCCGCAGCTTGATCCGGCGGAAATCGAAGATGTGATCATCGGCGCTGGTTACCCTTGCGGAGCGCAGGGAACGAACGTTGCGCGTGTCGCGTCAGTGCTTTCCAGTTTGCCGGTTTCTGTGGCTGCGACCACGGTCAATCGTTTCTGCTCTTCCGGGCTGCAATCGGTGGCGATGGCTGCGCACCAGATTATGGTGGAAGGCGCGGATGCTGCCATCGGCGGCGGTGTCGAAAGCATCACGATGCTGGGCCGCGACAGCAATCCGCATCCGGTGGTCAAGGAAATGAAGCCCGGAATTTACATGGTCATGGGCGACACGGCGGAAAACGTCGCCAAACGGTATGGCATCAGCCGACAGGCCCAGGACGAATACTCGCTCAGCAGCCAGCAACGAACCGCGCGCGCCCAGGCCGAAGGATTTTTCACAGGCGAAATCGCTCCGATGAAAGTGATGGCAGGAATCCTGGACAAGCAAACCGGTCAAGTTGTCAGCCAGGAGGAGCGATTGTGTGACAAAGATGAGTGCAACCGCCCGGATACCACGCTGGAAGGTCTGCTCGCCTTGAAGCCGCATTTTGACAAAGAAAGCGGGCAGGGAAGCGTCACCGCCGGAAACTCTTCGCAGCTTTCCGATGGCGCGGCAATCAATCTATTGATGTCCCGCGAACGCGCTGAAGCGTTGGGTGTTAAACCGAAAATGATTTTTCGCGGATTTGCCGTCGCCGGTTGTGAACCGGATGAAATGGGCATCGGGCCGATTTACGCGGTCCCGAAGCTGTTGAAACGTCACGGGCTGACAGTTAATGACATTGATGTGTGGGAACTGAACGAAGCTTTTGCCGTGCAGGTCGTTTACTGTCGCGATTTCCTGGGAATTGATCCTGAAAAGCTGAATGTCAACGGCGGTTCAATTTCCATCGGCCACCCGTTCGGCATGACCGGCTCACGTTTGGTCGGAACCATCGGCAACGAATTGCTTCGCCGCAAAGCCAAATATGGCGTTGTGACGATGTGCATCGGTGGTGGTCAAGGCATGGCTGGGCTGTTTGAAGCTTGTAATTAAAGCAGTTGGTAACTTTGTGCGGCAGGTTTCTCCGCCCCTGCCGCACCGCAATCCATCCAATTTCGTGAACTAACTCACGGTTTCTTTCATCGCTCGCTTCTGCAAGCCGGAAATTTTCCAATCGGAATGCCTAGGACTAAAGTTCAATAGCGAGTTCAAATAGAGCTATGGTAGATTTCAGCCACGCTCGATTTATATTTCCTGCAAATTCAATAACAGTCTGAACACTGTGATCTGGCGGAGGTGACATCCAGCCAGGTATCAGCGAGCCAAGCGCCATAGTTGTAAGTAAGGGGTAGGCTAATTGGGTCTATTTCAATTCTCTCGACAAAATAGGGATTAAGGCGTTGACCCCAGAACGTTGGCAACAAATTGAAAAGCTCTGTTACGAAGCCCTGGAATTGGATTCAGGGCGGCGAGAGGCCTTTCTCAATCACATTTGCGCTGGCGACGAAACATTGGGGAACGAAGTCAGATCCATGCTCGCTGCGCACGACCGCGCAGGCGATTTTCTGCAGCGAAACGCGATGGAAATGGAGGCGGAGGCATTGGCGCAAGAAAAGACGCTGCCTTTGCCAGTGCAAAACTTCAACCATTACCGCATCATTTCGCGCATAGGCGCAGGCGGCATGGGCGAAGTCTGGTTGGCGCACGACAACAAGCTGGAACGCAATGTCGCGCTGAAATTTTTGCCTGTCCAATTCACGTCGGACAGGGACCGGTTGCAACGATTTGTCCGCGAAGCCAAAGCCGCCAGCGGATTGAACCATCCGAACATCATCACCATTCACGAAATCGGCGAAGCCGAAACCGCCGAAGGCAAAGCTCATTTTATTGCCACGGAATTTATTGAAGGTCAGACGCTGCGGCAGGTGTTGTCGTGTGAAGAGTTGACTCTGAAAAAGTCGCTCGACATCGCCATACAAGCTGCTGCTGCGCTGGATGCCGCGCATCACGCAGGCATCGTCCACCGCGACATCAAGCCGGAAAACATCATGCTGCGCCCGGACGGTTTGGTGAAGGTGCTGGATTTCGGACTAGCCAAACTGGATGTTCGGCGCTCTTTGCCGGAAGATTTGGTTGACACTTCGGCGAAAACCCAGCCCGAAATTGTCAAAACCCAGCCGGGTATGATCCTGGGAACGCTGCGCTATATGTCGCCCGAACAGGCGCGCGGCCGCGAAGTAGACGCTCGCACGGACATATTCAGCCTTGGCGTCGTACTTTATGAACTGATTGCCAAACAACCGCTCTTTGCCGGAGAAACCTCCGCCGACGTGATCGCTGCCATCATTCACAAAGAGCCCGAACCTTTGTCGGACTTCGCACCCGATACTCCCGAAGAACTGGAACGCATCATTCGCAAAGCACTGGCCAAAGATGCCCGCGACCGATACCAAACCGCCCGCGATTTGCAGATTGACCTGCAAAATCTGAAGCAGGATTCCGACTTGAGCGCGCAATTGGCACGGCTGCGTAATTCGGGATCGAACCGGGTTTCAGGCGAGTTGAGGAAAGAACTGTCGGGTTATCCGCTTGCGGCTTCGCCCGCATTTAGACGTTGGGGGATTGTTGGAATTGCGCTCACCGTGATGTTCATCATTGCCGGGGTCGTGTGGAAAATGAAGGCTCCGTCATCGTCGCCATTGCCGCGCGAACTGTCCTTTGAAACCTTGTTCGGCAGAAAGGGCCAGGACAATGTGTTGCTTTTGGCAAGCCGCTTTTCGCCGGACGGAAAAAAAATCGCCTTTGCCATGGCTGACGAAGGCGGCAGTCACATTTGGGTGCGGCAAATCGGCAGCGATGGAGAGCAACAGATTACGTTCGGCAAATGGGATGACGACAACCCAATCTGGTCGCCAGATGATGATAAAATCGCATTTGTCTCAACGCGCGGAAATCAGCTTGGTATCTGGACGACCTCATCTTTGGGGGGGACTCCCACGCCTGTGAAAACGCTGGGCGACAACCAAACCCTGGTCAATCGCGGCAGATTACGAATGATCGCCTGGGCAAAGACTGAAGCCGCGATTTATTACGAATGGCAATACAATCTTTTCCGACTTGACCTGAACTCAAAAGAGGCGACGCCGCTCATCCAATCGAACCAGCCATTTCAACTGCCGCAGGATTTTTCCCTTTCGCCGGATGGACGGGAAGCCGTTTTCATCGCTGGGCTAAACAGGCAATACGATCTTTGGAAAACTGATTTGGCAACGGGAAAGCCGCAACGAGTGACGAACGATCCGGCTTTAGATCAAAACCCACTTTGGCTGAGTGATGGAAGCCTGCTTTACAACTCCACCCGCGAGGAAAAGATGCAGCTTTACACAGTCGAGCCGTCCGGGGGCGAACCGACGCCAATTTCGACGAGCGTTCATCAATGCCAGCTTGCTGATTTTTCCAATTCGGCCAACCGAATTTTGTGTTACGAGCAAAGGGACGATTCGGACATTCTGGCGGTGGATGCTGAATCGGGCG
>CAYLJQ010000666.1:0-4161 GCA_964383955.1 uncultured Heliomicrobium sp.
CGTATTGCATTCGACGACGACGCCTTTGCGTTCGGCCAGAACAGCGGCGGCGTGGGAAGTTTCGGCAACCAGCTCATCCAGATAAAAATCCCGTAGCTTCAATTCACGTTTGCCAGCGTCAGCACGTGCCAGGGTGAACATGTCTTCGACGATTCGCGCCAACCGAATTGCCTGACGGTCAATCATGGTCAGCGCTTCGCGGTATTCGCTTTCGTTGCGTTGGGGTTTTTCCAGGGTCACGGCCGCAGCCGTTCTTATCACGGAGAGTGGCGTTCGCAGTTCGTGCGAAGCGTCCGCCATAAAATGGCGCTGCTGGGTGAACGAGGCTCGCAGGCGTTCTAGCATTTCATTGAAAGTCGCGGCCAGTTTCCCAAGCTCATCGCGCGGATTGGCGACCGGCAACTGCTCATCCAGATTTTCTGCGCTGATTCGGCGGGCGCTTTCCGACATCACCACAACCGGTGAAAGGCTTTTTCGCGCCAGAAACCATCCGCTTACCCCAGCCAACAGCAACGCTAATGGCACGGCAGCCAGAAGAATTTCCCGCAAAATCTCTAACTCTTCGGCTAACAAGTCCATCGGCTGGCTGACCACAACCAGATAGTTTTTGCCATTGCCTGCGAATTTCACACGCTGCAGGGCGATTCGATTGGTGTCGTCTTTATCTTTGCTTTTAGGGGAAAGCGTGAAGAATTGAATAATTTCGGATGGCGCTGAAACGCCGACAGGAAATCCAGCGCGATGATCGTTGGCCAGAATCTTTTCGGATAACAACTGGCCTTGTGCGTCGAAGATGGCGGCTGCCTGATTGGGAAAGTAATGTTCAGTAAGCGCGCTATGAACTGCCTGCGCTTCGGTTTCCCCTTCAGTCAATTCATAAACCAGCAACCGCGCTATGCCGTCAACGGTTGTTCGCAGGTCGGCGTCTAAACGCTTGTGGAGCTTGCTGGACAACAGGTAGTAAACGCTGGCGCAGAAAATGATCAGCACCAGCGCTAGCACGCCTGTGTACCAAAGCGTCAGCCTTGTTCGCACTGAATCAAACATAAATTAAGCTGCCGTGGTTTCGCTTTCGGTTGCCAATCTGTACCCTTCGCCACGCAAAGTTCGTATCAGTTTCAGTTCGTGCCGGTCATCAATTTTCCGACGCAGCCGCTGAATATAAACCTCGATCAAGTTGGAAAACGGATCAAAGTTTTCGTCCCAGACGTGATTGGCGATTTCCGTTCGGGAAACGACATGGCCGGCACGCCGAGCCAGATATTCCAGCAGTGCGTATTCTTTGGCTGTCAATTCGATCATCTGAGTAGCGCGGTGAACCTGATGCGAGCGAGTGTCAATCTTTAAGTCGGCAACTTCAATCGTTTCGGGCTGTAGAATTCGTCCGCGCCGGAGCAACGCACGAACTCGGGCCAGCAGTTCGTGAAAATCAAACGGCTTTATCAGGTAATCATCAGCCCCAGCATCCAGGCCCGTAATGCGGTCCTGGACGTCATCCCGCGCCGTCAGCATCAGTACTGGCACTGCCGAATGCCCGTCGCGCAATTCACGGCAAACCTCAAAGCCATTTTTGCGCGGCAGCATCACGTCTAGGACGATCAAATCGTAATCATTGATTTGCGCCTGGAAAATGGCCGTTTCGCCGTCCGTTTCCACGTCCACAGCGTAGGTTTGCTCGCGCAAACCTTTGGCAAGCATTTGCGCGACATCCGGCTCATCCTCGACCAGCAAAATTCTCACGACGGCTCCAATTGATGAACATGACGACTCAAGGGCAGGGCAAGCGTAATACACACAACCTAAACGCGCGATAAATCCGCGGCAGAATGCAAAAAGCGCAGAGACTTCAGCTCTCTGCGCTTTTTGCTATTCGGCATTCAAGCCGGTTTAGTTGGCCGGAGTCGGAGCTTTTTCTTTTTTCTCGAACTTGTCGGCTGTGATTTTCGGATTGGTTTTGTATTTGCTGATTTCCCATTCTTCATTGGGAGTTCCAGCTTCGATCTTGGTCAAACGATGCGGCAGGTTCAGCCCGCCGACGCTCTTGTAATCGCTAAATGCCCAGCGGTAATCAACATCCGGAGACTTTTCGAAGGCTTCGGCCATTTCCTTCATTCGCTGCTCGCGCTGCGCACGTTCTTCAGGCGTTGGCTCGCGACGCTGACCCTGCTGGCCTTGAGCTTGCTGACCCGGTTGGCCGGGCTGCGCGGGAGGTTGACCTTGACCGGCTGCCTGCGGAGGACGATCTCCGCCCTGTCTTCCTTGGCCGCCTGGGCCACCTTGTCCTTGGCCACCACGACCACCAAAACCCATTCGCATGCTTTTTGCCTTGTAGCTCAAACCAACGAGTTGATGGTTTTCCTGATTGAAGTACAGGCGCGTGGCAATTCCGTCTGAAGTTTTGGCGTCAATCACATTCAGCTTCGAGCCTTCCGGGCCGGGCGCTTCGCCGACGAAAGTGAACTGTGTTCCTGCCGGAGGGGCCAGAAACCACGCCAACAGAATTTGAATGTATTCGCGGCGCGCTTGCTGTTGCATGTAAGTGACCATCGGATTGTTGGCTCCACCGGGGCCGCCTGGACCACCAGGGCCCCCGCCGATGACCATTTGCCGCCCACCGCCTGGGCCGCCGAATCCGCCGCCACCCACTCCCGGAATGAAGTCAGTCCAGTTGGTGGTTCCGTTGAAACCGCGGATTCGAGTGCCTTGTGGGGAGATGTTTGAAATACGAACTTTGTCTGGAAGCATAAATTCCAGCTCAAGTTCGCTTTCGATTTGGTTCTGCCCGAAAGAGTTTCGAGCCGTTCCCTGTGCTGACAGGGTTTGAATGCCTTTGAATTTTGATTCGCTGCCGATGGCGGCGCGCGCCTGTTTCAGGATTTCTTCGGCTTTGGCTTTCGCATCCTGCCCAAAGGCCGATGCCGCCAAGGTGCTGACCAGGAATGCTGGTAGCAAAAGTCCAATCATCAGTTTTCGCATTTGCCGTCTCCTTGTTTTCTCTAAGTTCATTTTGGTGCTTGCGGCTGAATCAACTGGAAGTATGGGTTGTCAGCCTGAGCGTCTTTCTCTATGCTACAAGACTTTCGAAACCCCAAAGCGGTTTCACGTTATCTTGTTGCGGTCACACAGATTTAATTCGGGCAGATTTGATTATGACAGATTCTATTATGGAACAAGCAATCCCTGAAAACACTGACAGCGAAGTTTTGGCAGAGCCGATTGAGGCCGCCCCGGAACCGACGCCAATCGTTGCCATCATTGGCCGTCCCAATGTAGGTAAATCCACTTTATTCAACCGGCTGATCGGTTCTCGGCGCTCGATCGTTGGCGATTTACCCGGTATTACGCGCGACAGAATTTACGGCCAAGTCGAATGGCAAGACCGGATGTTCCGCCTGGTTGACACCGGCGGTATTGTCCCGGATGACGAAGCCATCATTCCGGCAAACATCTTCAAACAGGCTCAGGCAGCAATTGAAGAAGCCAGTTTGTTGCTGTTTGTAGTGGATGTGCGGGATGGTATGACGTCGCTTGACGAAGAACTGGCGCGAATGATGCGAACGCTGAACAAACCGGTTTTCATCATCGCCAACAAATCCGACACGGCTCGCGTTAGCGAACACGCTGCGGAATTTCATCAGTTTGGCTACGATGAAGTTTTCCCGATTTCGGCGGAGCACGGTGTGGGCGTCGGGGATTTGCTGGATGCAATCATCGAACGGTTGCCGGTTGTCGCATTTCAAAAAGAGAAACACGACGAAATCAACGTCGCGATCATCGGACGCCCGAACGTCGGCAAATCATCGTTGATCAATAAGCTCCTAGGGGAAGAAAGAGTTATCGTTTCGCCCATTCCTGGCACCACGCGCGACGCTGTAGATAGCGTGTATGAGGCAAAGGATGAAGCCGGAAATCCCATCAAGCTCCGTTTCGTTGATACAGCCGGAATTCGCCGCAAAGGCAAAACCCTGGAAATGGCTGAAAAGATGTCTGTGGTCATGGCGCGCAAGCACATTGAGCGCGCCGATGTGGTGCTAATGGTGATTGACGCCATCGAAGGCGTCACGGCCATAGATGCTCACATTGCCGGTTATGCCCACGAATCCGGCCGTTCGTTGATCGTATTGGTCAACAAATGGGACGCGATTGAAAAAGACACCAACA